>JARRNE010000562.1:0-2782 GCA_037385305.1 Chromatiaceae bacterium
GGCCCCGTCACGGCGGATGCCGACTACCGTTGGGGCAGTCCGATCGCGATCGGAAATGCCGCGCCCGGTGACATCGTCCAATTTCGAGACTACGCGTTCGAGAGAAGGACTGAAACATCCGAGGGATGGGAGGAGGAGCGCCAGGAGCGACCCCACCACAGCGCCATTGTACTTTCCAATGACGGGCATGGCGCGGTCACCGTGCTGGAGCAGAACGCCCCCGAGGGCAGCGGTGTCCACCGGACACAGCTCTTCTTCACTGATCGCCAGGCGCAAGAGGGGGGGACAAGAGTCACAGTGACCGTCAGCGGCCAATTTTGGTTCTACCGCCCCGAGCCCAGGTCTTAGCGATCGCATATCCAGCCGGCCTAACCGTCGGCGGTTGCCTCGCTTTCCCAGGGAGGCAGCGGCAATGTTCAATTATGACGAGCGATGCCAGCGACCTACATTCTCCCGGGTGGCGCTGACGCCATGACCGTTAGCGGCTGACCGCATGGAAGACCCCAACCGGACGGTTCTCAGGGCAACCCCAGGGCCGGGCGCCGCGCCCTGCGGGGTGGTCGTTCAGTGGCAGGGCGCAGACGGCCGACCCTGCGAGCGGCATTTCTCAACGCCCTTCCGGCTTGGCCGTCACAGCGACTGTGAGGTGTGTCTGCCCGTTGACAGCGTGAGCCGACACCACGCGGAGGTCTATCGCGAGGGGACCGGCTGGTGGATTCAGGATCTCGGCAGCGCCAACGGAACGCTGCTCGAAGGCAAACGGATAACCCGCGAGCCTTTGGTAGGGCGCATCATGCTTCAGCTCGGCGAAAGCGGGCCCTTCGTTACCCTCATCGGTGGCGAGCTGCCACCCCCCAGAGCAGCACGCGTAGGACAGGACTTCCCGGACGACAAGACCGTCATCAGGCGAGCTTCGGCTCATGGTTCCTCGGCGCAAATGCGCACCCAGCCGCCAGCAAATCTGCCCCGACCAGCCATCGGTCCGGAGCGTCCAGCGGGTCCGCAGCCGCCGCCCCAGGCCCCCCGGCCTATTCCGCCTCCACGGGCGGCGGTCGAGGAAATCGCCGAGCGCTACTTTGGAGCCGCGAAGGATGCAACGGCCGGGGAGCACACCCAAATGGTGCGCCAGGCCTTCTTGCTCCGCGAAAAGAGACGCACGCGGCGCCAGACTGCAGCGTTTACTGTCCTCGGCCTGCTCCTCGCCATCGCGATCGGGGTATCCATCTGGCAGAATCAGAAGGTCCAGAAGGCCAATGAGCTGGCCATCGACCTCTTTTACGACATCAAGACGTTAGAGGTCGAGCTCGCGCGCCTGGAGGACCGGGTCCGCAGCACCAAGGCGCTTCGGCTTCAGAGTGAGCTGGCTGCCAACCGGGCGCGACTCAAGAAGATGCTCGCGCGCTATCAGAAGTTCGTGGACGAGGCAGAGTCTCCTGAGGCATCGCTGAGTCCGGAGGACCGCACGATCCTGCGGGTGGCACGTATTTTCGGGGAGTGTGAGCTCAACATGCCGGTGGAGTTCAAGGAAGAAGTGAGGGCCTACGTCAGGAAATGGCAGGCGACAGGGCGCTTGCAGAGGGGCGTACGAACCGCCGAGGAGAACGGCTACGTGGGGACGATCGCCAAGGCGCTCGAAGAGCACGACCTGCCTCCCCAATTCTTCTATCTCGGGCTTCAGGAAAGCGGGTTCAACACCCGGGCCGTCGGACCCATGACCCGCTGGGGAGTGGCCAAGGGTGCTTGGCAGTTCCTCGCGAGCACCGCAGTACGATACGGCCTCGACGTGGGACCGCTTAAGGACATCCCCGAGTACGATCCCGCTGACCAGCGTTTCGATTTCACGGCCGCCACGGAGGCGGCGGCCCGCTTCCTGCGGGATATCTACAAGACAGATGCCGAAGCATCCGGACTCCTCGTCATGGCCTCGTACAACTGGGGCCCGGCAAACATCATCGGGCGAATACGCCAAATGCCCGACAATCCTCGGGAGCGGAACTTCTGGAAGCTCCTGCGGGACCACAACATCCCGAAGGAGACTTATGACTACGTCTTCTATATCGTCTCGGCTGCAGTCATCGGAGAGAACCCCCACCTATTTGGATTCGATTTCAACAACCCCTTGCGCAAGTTCGAGAAAGCAACCCTTACACAACCCCACCGCAACGACTCGACGTAAATCGGAATGCAAGGGAAGGAGGGGCAGACGCGCAAGGGTGAGTCGACGCGCAGCAGGGCTAACGGCCATGGCGTCAGCGCCACCCCCAGAGAACCAACATGGGACAAAGTCGGTCGCTGCCGCCATGACCGTTTCCCTCACCCCGACCCTCTCCCAGTGGGCGAGGGTGACAGGGAGCGCGCTACGCGCGACTTTCATCGTAAGCATGCCGAGCCATCTGCTCGAGCAGGTTTGAAGCCTGTCTTTTTTCCTGGCACGTTTCTAAGATTAAGCGGTCCGCCCAGCAGAGGACCATCGGAGGACCAGAGATGCCGACCCCCGACCCAGGGGCCACACAAGTCATGCGCGGCTTATCACCGACCAGCCGCCGCATCAGACTTGAATGTATCGGGCTCGAAGTGACGTCTGGTCCGCAGGCTGGCCTGCGGACCCGAATCACCCTGCCAAGTATCAAGCTCGGAACAGCCCCGGACAACGACGTGGTGCTGGCGGATCGCACCGTGTCCCGCCACCATGCCGAGATACGCATCTCTGCCCAAGGGCTCATGATCCGGGATCTGAGCTCAACCAACGGCACCTTCTGCAACGACGTCCGGGTGGTCGAGG
>JARRNE010000563.1:0-3579 GCA_037385305.1 Chromatiaceae bacterium
CGAGCGTCACAAGTGTCCTGGCGGTGCGTGGCGTGTCGCTGCCTGTACGCATGCCGTTACGAAGTGAGCGCGCTATCAGCGAGGATACCTGGGTCACGCCGGCAACTATCGGAAAAGGAAGGCCACGGCGGCAATCGTCCCGACATAGGCCAATGGATAAAAGGTGATCACGTAGCGATCGACCTTCGCCACAAAGGCTTTCCGCCCCTTCATGTCCTGGCGCCGCAGATAGACCGACAAGATGAGGACGATGGCGGTGACGAGGAAGGCGCTGATCAGAAGCGTGTCGAGGAAGGTCAGATAGCCCAGACGGGGCAGCTCGCTGGAGATGGTGAAATTGAAGGCGATGAAGAGCAGGAGATTGGCGCCGGCCGCGTCCACGCGCTTGGCGTAGTCCTTGAGAAAGAACAGAATCCAGGAGACGGCGATGATGATGGCGAGCGGGAGCAGGATGCGGAAGAAGTAGTAGGCCAGGTGGCGCTTGGCGTGGAGCTCGAAGTCGAACCGCGAGACGGGGCGCTGAAGGATCTCTCCCTGGGAGAAGCGTGTGGCGTGATCAGTGACGATCCATTCCTCTTCGCCGAGCTTTGTCCCGACCTTGCTGTAGCCCCCGAGATCCCGCAGCTGATAGAGCCACTGGGGCGTCAGCAGGTCGACTCGAAGAAAGAACTTCTGCACATCGAAAGGGAAGTTGCGAAAGTCGAAGTTCGGGGCCTGCAGCGTGGTCGAGAACCGCTCGAGGTAGGCCGTGTCGCCGTCGGGCCGAATCACCACGACGCGATTCTGCACCCAGCGGTTGCCCTGCTGGTTGACCACCGTATATTGCGGCCAGATCTGGCCGCGCCGGCTCATCTCGGCGGCAAATGTATCACCGGTGAAGACCTTGAATCGGTCGTGTACCGTCTCGGGATCGAAGGCGAGGAGCCGATGTCCACGGGGATCGGCTCCTGCAGCAGCTCCCGGCCAGTGGGGTCGCCTTCACCGCGCAGCACCTCCGGCGCGTCGAGGCCGATCAGGAGCCGAAAGTTGCCTGCGGTTGCTTTGCCGCCCGGATTCTGGCTGGAGATCAGGAGCCGGTAGCCGCGGGCCTTCTGCGGCAGCTGATACTCGAGCGCCGCTCGGGGCTCGGTCGCCGCAAAGTTCCCGTAGGCTGAGGGTTTGTCGCTGTAGTCGAGCAGGGTGAGGACCGGCTTGAGATCCCCTGTCAGCGCCTCCGCGTACGCGTAGATGGTCTGACGCGCCGGCAGGTCCACCAGGTGGTAGAACCTGAAGGCATGAGCTGACGTGAGGTCGCCGGTGACGAGAACGATCCCGCGGTCCAGCTGAGCGGCCTCCTTGCCGGGAAGGACGAACGGCGGACCACTGGCCTTCGGGCGACCAGAGAGGACGTCGGGCTCGTCGATGCCGACCGTCAGCCGATAGGTACCGGCAGAGGGTCGCACCAACGAGCTGCCAACCACCAGCCAGTAGTCTCCATCCGCAGGGATTTCCACCCCGAAGGCGGCGTAGTAATGCCCCTCGTAGTCGTCGTTTCCCGCCAGAGCGTACCGCTGCAGGATGTCCCGAGTGACTGCAATCGGGTCATGATCGCGGGACAGGGTCTTGATCAATTTCTCCAGGGGCTTCCTCGCGAGCTCCCCGAGGTTGACATCGGGCCGGAGGAGCATGACGAAGGGATCGAGGTAGCCGGAGGTGGTATCGGCGTGGACGTAGAGCCTCTCCCCCTTCTTCAGGCCGGTGACGCGATAGCGCTGCAAGGCGCCGGGCGAGATACGGCCCTCAAGCACCTGGACGCGGGGGGCGGGCGTCGGCCCGTGCGCCCCTGCAGCGTCTGGCGCCTGTGCCTGCGCCCATGCGGACGCAACCACCCCCAGCATGAGAGCCGGGAACCCCAACCAACGGCTGGCCCCTGTGATCATCAATTGGTGCCGATGCAATGTCTACTGCGACATCCGGATGATACGACGCACCGGGGGGACAGCAACTTCCGCGTCGGCTAGGTGGTGGCGCAAGCTTGGCTCTCTCGAGCGTGGCCTTCTTCCGGGGTTTTCGGGTCGTGAGCACACGACTCGGCGCAAACCCGCGTCAGACGCGGGCTGCAGCGATATCGGGAATTTTGGCGTGTGCCTACACGCCAGAGGGTTGGCTGGGGTGCGCGGTAATGGCGAGAACCCGCTTGGGTAGCGGGATTGCGAGGGATTTGAAGACCTGCCGTACCGGTTGTGGGACCTCGTTCATTCGAAAAAAACGCTGCGTCGGGGTGTGAAACTTGGTCGCCTGAAGGGCATCCAACGTGCGTCGGATACGGAACCAGGATTGCGAGCAAGCCAACTCCGCCACACGCTCGATGAGCAAGGCGAGAACGCAAATGCGCACATGCGCCTCAATGCGATGCGCAAGCCAATGGTACATGGGAGTCATCTCGATCTGCGTGCGCTTCAAAGAACGAAAACAGCGCTCAATGACCAGCAGGCCTTTATAGCCGCTGGCGGCATCCTCCAGGCTGATCGTATCGTCATTGGTTTCCAGCACCCATTTCCCATCATAGAGCGCTTTGTCTTGTCGGTTCCGGCGACGGGCGTGCTATGGTATGGACTCGGTTCGCGGCGTTGCGGAGCAAGCTGACCCAGGGGTCGGACCAGCGCTGCGGGCACAAGAAACAGGACGAGACAGGTAGGGTCGTGCACTCCGACCGCTGGGTGGAGGTCACCAAATCCGAGCTTCCGTGGGAGCGAGAGGCGCTCGCCTTCATCCGCGAGCGGCTGCCTGACCGCGAGCCCTACCGGGCCTGGGCCAACTTCGAGTTCATCGCTGCCGACGGGTCCATCAACGAGGTGGACCTCTTGGTCCTGACCCCAAAGGGCTTCTACCTCGTCGAGATCAAGAGCCGCCCCGGCAACCTGGACGGCGACGCCAGCACCTGGACCTGGACCCACGAGGGCCGGCGCTTCACCGACGACAACCCCCTGCTCCTCGCCAACCGCAAGGCGAAGAAGCTGGCGGGCCTGCTCAAGCAGACGCGGGCGATGAAGCAGGTCCGCATGCCATTCCTCGAGGCCTGCGTGTTCCTCTCTGCCGAGGACAACCGTATCCGCCTGCCAGAGCACGTCGCCGCCGCCGTCCACGTGCGGGATCGCGAGGACCCCGCGGAGCGCGGCACCGGGCGCGGGATCATCGATGCCCTGACGCGCTGGCCCGCGGACAACCCGCCGCGGCACCGCAACGACCGCCCGATCGCGAAGGCGCTGACCCGCGCCATGGAGGAGGCGGGCATTCGCCCGTCCCAGCGCGCCCGCAAGGTGGGCGACTATCGGCTCGATACACTGCTGTTCGAGGGGCCGACCTATCAGGATTGGGCGGCCACGCACGTCGCGCTGGAGACGGAGCGGGCGCGGGTGCGCATCTACGTGGTCGAGCCCGGCGCAAGCGCAGACGCGCGCGCCTCCCTCATCCGCGCCGCGAAGCGCGAGTACGCCATCCTCAACGGCATCAGCCATCCGGGCATCCTCCGGGCGAAGGGCTACACCGAGCACGAGCGCGGTCCTGCCCTGATCTATGACTATCTGCCGAGCTCGCAGC
>JARRNE010000564.1:0-3222 GCA_037385305.1 Chromatiaceae bacterium
GGACCACGCCCTCGCGCGTTATGAGACGGCGCGGGTCGAAGGGGCCGAGATGGCGGCGCGGCTCGCACGCTGGGTCGGGCATCAGCAAAGCCGCCTTCTGCGCGGTATCCATGGGCGGCATCGGCGAGAGAACCTGCGGGGGACGGCTTCGCTCCCTGCTGATGCCCGACCCAGCGTGCGAGCCGCGCCGCCATCTCGGCCCCTTCGACCCGCGCCGTCTCATAACGCGCGAGGGCGTGGTCCAGCACCGCGTTCAATGCCGCATCCAGCTCCCGAACGGTCTTCTTTGGCTTGCCCTTGGTAAGCGCCCGCAGGACCTCAGCGAACCGCTCCAGGCGTTGATCAAACCCGGCTGCGAGGAACCGGCTGCGATGTGCCAGCTCGGCGGCACCGAGGCTCCCAAGCAGCTCATCCGCCTGCTTCAGAAGCGGGCTGACCTCCTTCATCGGGCGCCGCGCCAAAGACCGCTGGATGACGTTCTCGGCAGCGTCTGCCCAGACAGCAGCGGTCTCGCTGTCGATGTCGGCACCCCCGAGCCAGGCTTCAAGCCTTCCCGCCGCCTTCGCCGCAACGGGATCACCTTGCGCCTGGGCGCCGAACAGCACCCGGGCTGCCAGCCCCACGGCGAGCGTCCCCTCCCCGCGTTCTCCGGTCGCGCACTCGAAGACCACACGGGCGGTATTGCCGGCGACCCGCTCGACGGCTTCGCCCAGGCTGGTCAGCCTGTCCGGCGGCAGTCCGCCCGCGCGCTCCCGGTTGGCAGGATCCAAGCTCCACTCGACCCAGGTTTCCGCATCGCGGTCCCCGTTCGGCAGACCGAGCAGCGTCTTGAACAAGAGATCCCACACCAGCTCCGCCTGAACGAAGCCGCTCGGAGCGGGCGGAAAACCGCCGGTTGGCTCGACCTCCAGGAGGACCTGAGCGACCCAGGGATGGTGCTGGACAAGACGGGGATCGACGAAGCGAGCGCGGAACCGGTCCTTCAGCAGCTGCCAGGGCTCGACCGCGAAGAGCTGCCGCTTGGCCAGACGGCTCATCAGATCGGCGCCAAGCTCGGCCTCCTCCACCGGCGTGAGCAGTACGAGGGGACCGGAGCCGTCGGACATCTCGGCCAGCCGTTCCCGGATGTCCAACACCGAGTCGCTGCGTGCCACGGGCAGCTCCCGCTCACCCACGCGCAGCCGCTCGCCCAGCTCCACAGTCAGTGGTGCCTTGATCCCGATCACCCGGGCGTCTGGCGCCTTGTCAAGGACCGCGGAGACCTGGGCCCGGATCTGCGCCAGGGTGGGGACCATGGTCATGGAGCACGCTCCAGCTGGCGGCGACAGGGCAGATTCACCACGAAGGCACGAAGGCCACGAAGAGGGCTTTCTTCCTGCCGTCGCTTTCTTCGTGTTCTTCGTGCACTTCGTGGTTGGTGACCATCATCCGGCGTTCCGTACGCGCGTCACGGCTTGCCCGCGTCCTTGTAAAGCGTCCAGCTCAGATCAAGCGTCAGGTCAGCGCCCGCGGCGAGCTTGTCCTGCAGCTCCGAGAGCAAAACCACGGCCTCTTGAGCCGACACGTTCTTCTGATCCGCCCTCGCGATAACCTTGCGGCCGGGAGGAGGCGGCGGCGGTGGAGGTGGCGGCGGAGGCTCCGGTCCGGGCTTCGCGGGAGTCAGCAGCCTGATGGCATCCCCTTCCAGCTTCGTCAGCCGCGACTGCAGGGCGATGGCATACTCGTCGTGGCTCAGGGCATCGCGAAGCTGGCCGATGAGCCCCTGGGCTGCGGCCGCCCGTTCATCCGTGAGCACCGTGACGCCCTGAAAGAGCTCCCACTTGGTGGCCTCGATGGCGCCACGCACCGCGCCGGCCTTGCGGAAGCTCGTGCCCATGGCGTCGAGGGAGGTCTTCACCTCCGCGTGCGCCAGCCGCTCAACCGCGCGCTTGGCGTCTTCGTCGGCCGCAAGCAGGCGCACCAGAGCGAGCACCGCGCTGGCCGTTTGATGCCGGGCGCATGTCGCGGTCGCGATCTCCCAGTCCTTGCACAGACTGTCCAGGCGATCCATGACGCCCTGGCAGTCCTCCAGCGCCTTCGCGGCGGCCTCCTTGAGCTTGGCCGCCAGGTCGCTCAGGTTGTTGGCGTTGCGCAGGGGGGAGACCGCCATGCCGAAGATCTTGCCGGCACGGCTGATCGCCTCCTCCCAGTCCGGTTGACTCGGCAGCGCCTGCTCGCGCAGCTCCAGCTCGTCGGGCAGATCCTCCAGCTTCGGCTGATAAGGTCCGCCATGGAGGAAGAAGGACCGGTTCGCCTGATCGGCGTAGAGCAGGATCACCAGGTTTTGCGCGACCGGCGGCAGGCCCATGGGACTCGGCTCGTCCAGGGCCGCCCGCAGCTTGCCCACTGTGACCTGGCCTTGAACCTGCCGGCTGAAGTGGCTGTACCAGTGCCGGCCGAGGGCAAAGTGGGTCTCGCCCATGTCGCCGAGCCTCAGGGGCACCGCGATCTGAAGCATGAGTGGACGCAGTGGTTTGTCCACCGCGATCCGGCCGTCCTGGACCTGCGCGGCCCGCTCCACCTCGGCCTGCACCTTGCGCAGGGTGCTCAGCTTGATCTCGGCGCCGAACGCGGGGTGTGCCGGGTACTCGCTCTCCAGCATCTGGGAGAGCAGGTGCTCCAGCGCCTTCGCCAGGTTCGCACCCACCGGCGGCTGGGGGGTAAAGGCGGGGTCCAGCGATTGGAAGTGCATGTCCTGCATGCAGGCCTCGTCGACCGATCCGGATGCCGGATTATCGATAGCGGCGGAAGGTATCGTCGCTCTTCAGGATGTCGTCCAGCTTGACCAGGGTGCCGTGGTCCCGCCGGGCACTCATGCTGAGGAAGGTCGGCAGCCACACCAGGGTGCGGGCGGGCTTGCCGTCCGCGCGAAAGTCGTTGAGCCGGGTCTCGTCCTCAGTCGGGCTATGCCCGAGCTCATCGAACGGAAAGTCGATGACGACCTTGCGGCTCCCGCCCTTGGTCGCCAGGGACTCGGTGGGCAGCTCCCGAACATTGCCGAAGATGACCTGGAAGTGCCGCTCGGTGCCCCGCCACAGGATCTCGTGCTCCAGGAAGAGCTCGTCGCGGTCCGCGATACCGAGCTGCTCGAACAGGAGCTCGCGCACCTTGCGCCGCTGATTGCCCGGGTTGTCCACCGCCTGCGCGTTGGCGAGGATGCCCTCGGTGTCGACCCCCGAGAGG
>JARRNE010000565.1:0-2771 GCA_037385305.1 Chromatiaceae bacterium
TGACTCTCTACGTCCGCGACCGGATTGAGCCGGGCGCGACCAGCCGCCATCGCGCGGCTTATTTCGATCGTGTCCTGGATGTGCCCGCCATCCCCCTCGATACATTCCTCGACGAGCAGGGTATCGACCGTGTGGATGTGGTCAAGATCGATGTGGAAGGGGCGGAAGGGTCTGTGCTGGACGGGATGCGCGCCGGGTTGGAGGCCGGGCGTTATGGCGCGCTGGCGCTTGAGCTGCATCCGGCCCACCTTTCCCCTGATCAGATCGACTCGATCCTCGCCGATCTGCGCGCGGCGGGCTTTACCCTGTTCGCCATGGAGGAGGACGCTGCCCGGCGTCTGGAAGATGACGCCGGACCTGTAGAAGAGCTTGTCGCCCTGCATGCTGCCGTCCTCCCCGCGTTCAACCTGGCGGATGGCGGCTCGCGGTTGCTGCTCCCCGATGCCCTCGCTGTACAATTAGGGGGATAAGGCTGGCCGAAAGGCGGATCGGGTCAGCCTGAATCGCTGGCCGCTCCCCGGATCACCGCTTGGTGCGAAAGAGTAGGTTGAACAGGTACAGCGCGCCGAACAGAATCCACACCACCGCCGCCGACCCAAGTCCCCACAGGATCGCCGGGCCTATCCCCCCCATCTTGTAGATGTTGATACCCATGAAGATCGCCATGGCAACGCTGAGCACCGCGATGATCAGCACGCCGGTTCGCCCCGAAATCCACGGGTCACGGGGATCGACAAACGGGGATCGCTTTTTCTCTTTGCCGCTTTTTGTCATGGGGTCCTGTCCTTGCCTGCCTGAGATGAGCGTGCGTTCCACCACCCGGTTGAGCGAATCCGCTCCCCGGCCATTGAATGTCTAGCCATTGGGTAGATAGGCTCCTAAGTCTACGCCTTGCGCCGGAGAACCCCAACCGGGGCCGGGTGCCGCGCTAAGAGCTTAGGATCACCGCGGCGATAAACAGACATAGACCGACGGCGAGCAAAATGCCGATCACCATCGCCACTGTGCCCAGGCACGACCGGCGGCGCGGGCTTGCGGCGGGCAGCGGCGCGATCTGGCCGCCTTCCTGCCAGCCCGGCACGGCGGAGCCCGGCACGGCGGAGGGCTGGCTCAGGCGCTGCGCCTGGGCGCGCTGGGCTTCCTGCTCGCGCTGTTTCTGCTGCTGCCAGGCATACCCGGCAGCCCTGCGCTGCTGCTGTTGGAACTGCTGCTGCATCCGCTGTTGTTGCTGCTGTTGCTGCTGGCGCATCCGCTGCTGTTGCTGCTGTCCCCAGTTTGGTGGTTGCCCTGGCTGTTTCATGCTGAACTCCTTGGCCTCGCATCAACCCGATCCCTTTTATACTACAACCCGCTCCCGCTCCCGGCGTTCCTGGCGCTGTCTGGCGATTAACGATGGTCCAACCCCTGATCAGGGCGTCTTATGTCGATGCCGATACCAGATACCTTCGATTTCGGTGGAAAAGAGTCCGCTGTTAGGCAATAACAGACCTTCAGCGGGTGGTCACATCCATAGCTGCATGGTTTTTAATCTGCGGCAATCGGACTGCCTGTGCTTGCGCCCCGGCCCGATCCCGGTACAGTAATAATAGGTGGGTTAGTGGATGCCCGCCTGGCATCTACGTTGATGCAGGTTGGCGGGCGTCTGATTGGAGGGTCAGGCGATGACCATCGACTGGCGCGAGAAAGTATCGGAACTGAAGCGCATGGCGGAAGAGTTGGAGATGTGGGCCTCGATGGCCGATGGGCGTGGGCGGTCGGGGATTGGGCGGGTGGCCGATGAGCTGCGTTCGCTGGTCGGCCAGATCGAGCCGCTCCTGGAGGACGCCGCGCCGGAGCCACCGGCAGCGGCGAAGCAGCCGCTCCCCGATTGGCTGAAGCAGGCTGGCGATCCCGGCGGCCAGGAGGGTTAGCCCCGTCCTTCGGACGGCGGCCTCCGGGCTCTCGAACCATAAATGAAAGAGGGCGAGCACATGGCCCGCCCTCCTATCAATCTGAATTGACTCTACCCGACGCCTAGTACTGCGGCATCTGGGGGGCCGGAGCAGGCTCCGGCTCAGGGATGTCGGTGATCAGCGCTTCGGTGGTCAGGATCATTGCCGCGATGCTGGCGGCGTTCTCCAGCGCGCCCTTCGTCACCTTGGCCGGGTCGATGATGCCCGACTCGATCATGTCGACGAACTGGCCGGAGATCACGTCATAGCCGATGTTTGAATTGTCCGCGTCAACCTGGGCACGGCGCACGCCGTCGATGATGACCGCGCCGTCCTGGCCTGCGTTGGCCGCGATCTTGCGCATCGGCGCTTCGAGCGCCGTCCGCACAATGCTGACGCCGGTCTGCTCGTCGGGGTAGGTCATCTCGATCTCGTCCAGCGTGCTCCTCGCGTTGATCAGCGCGACGCCGCCGCCGGGCACGATTCCTTCCTCGACCGCCGCACGGGTGGCGCTCAACGCGTCCTCGACACGGTGCTTCTTTTCCTTCAGCTCGACCTCGGTCGCCGCGCCGACGCGGATCACTGCCACGCCGCCGGAGAGCTTCGCCAGCCGCTCCTGGAGCTTCTCGCGGTCGTAATCAGAGGTGCTCTGGTCGATGGCGACCTTGATCTCTTCGATGCGGCCCTTGATTGCCTTCTCGTCGCCATTGCCCCCGATCAGGGTGGTGTCGTCCTTCGTGGAGACGATCTTATCGCAGGTGCCCAGGTCGTCGATGGTGACGCTTTCCAGCTTGCGGCCTAATTCCTCGGTGATGACGGTCCCGCCGGTCATCACCGCGA
>JARRNE010000566.1:0-1780 GCA_037385305.1 Chromatiaceae bacterium
TGTCATGGATCGTATTACCCTGCAATATGCCCGTGCTTGAGCCCAGGAAGACACCCCCGCCACCCATTGGCGACGTGTTGTTGAAAATCTGGTTGTCCTTCAACGTCACCGTAGCGCTCAGGACATACATGCCCCCACCGGCGTCGTAGTTGCCATAGTATTCATACCCATCCATGCCTGTCGCGTCCCCACCGGTGATGCGCAGCCCCTCGATCGTAGGGCTGATAGCTCCCGTGATGTAGAGCCCGCGGCCTTGGCCCTGGGGGTCCAGGATGGTAGCATAGGTCTCAGGGTCCCACACGGAGAAATCGTTGCCGTAGCCACCGCGGATCGTCAACGTTTTTGTGACGTAGACGCTTTGGGTGACGACGCCCGTGGTAGTGACGTCGCTGCGCGGGCGAACATGGATGTCAGTAAAGGTTCCGGCCGCAACGCGGATCTCGTCACCGGGGGACGCCGCGTCAACCGCGTCCTGCACGCTGGCAAAGCAGTTGGGCACGCCACCTGCGCAGCTGCCGCCCGGGGCCACGTAGTGGATGCTGGGACTGGCCTGGACGGAAGCCGCCCGGCCCAAGAGAAGCGCTAAAGCCGATAATGACAACCCCACCAGCGTGGGGAGCAGAACAGATGCTGCTTTTTTCATTTCATCTCCTTTGCGAAACAATTGAGAAATTTGGCAGGTTGCCTACATCAGGTTCACAGATTACCAAACGGGTGATTCTCGACCCATTTTAGAGCTTCTAAGCCGTTCTGACAACTTATGATGTTATGCAAGTCTCTCCTTTGGACGGTTCTGAAATCCTAAGGCACTCGCCGCTGGGTTGTCCGACCAAAGCCAGCCCAGTGCTGGCGCCAATCCAACCCAGGACATGGGATGAGTGGCTCGGCGAACGGAATCTATCTGGCAGGTTGCCGGCTACGAGGCGATCCGGCCGACGCGCAAATGTAGATGTGCCCGGTCAGCTGTCCATTTGGAGTACGATAAGGGAGAAATAGATCGAGGAATATCGCATCCAATCCCAACGCTCCGGTTCTGGCAGATTGGCTGTCGGGACCGGAGCATCATGTCGAGTTCATTCAGTCTTTACCTTCTATACCTTTTTCTCTTAATGAAAGCCCCTCATACTTGTTGTGTGCAAATCATGTGTTTTGTTTGTATAAGACCCTTGAGTTCACCCACCGATACTGATTGACAGATTTTATGTTTGCTCGGTACATTATGAGTACAAAACAGCGATTGGTTTAGCAGCTTGGCTTCTGGATGCAGACGCGGCCACGGGTCGGGTCCAGGATCAAGCCACAGGAATGAAAGCAATCTCTTGCCATGAGCGAGCGCATGTTCAACCTAGCACCAACCGATGTGGAAGTAACTGAACCCCCGCTACCGGTGGGTATCGACCCAAAGACGCTCGAGGCTCGTCGGGAACTTACGCCGTTCAGTCAATGCCCTCTTGGACCGGGGGTATATGCCTTCCTATGATGCCGGTGCCCGCCCTCAATAACGAAGCCTCTTCGTGATCTTCGCTTCGGAATCATGCCACCAGGCTTCGCGCTGGTAGGACGCAGCGATGCCCTCGAGGACTCCTCCGACATAGGGATAGTCGAATTGCAAACGCTCGGCCCAGGCGCGGTATTTCGCGGCGAGCTCGCGCTCTTGTTCACCTCCTTCGCCCGGTGAGTAAACACCGCGAGAGTTATAAACGCCGATCTGGAATCCCGTCCCGATTTCCCGGGATGCTATCGCTTCCATCGTCTCGCATACCGCCTCACAGGGCCATAT
>JARRNE010000566.1:1785-4551 GCA_037385305.1 Chromatiaceae bacterium
ACTTGGCGAGCAGTTGACCGAGACATTCATCGCCAATATCGGCACGAGCATACTCTCGGCATAAGCGTCGAACTTCGGCAAGCCATGCGGCGAGCGAGGCCGCGTCAATCATCCTTTTTTCATCTGTACCGGGAATCTTTTTTATTTGGTCGAGAAGACGACGGGCCGCCAAAGCGACTGCTACCTGCTGCTCGGGATTTGCAAGTCGCCATTCCGGTGGATCCTCTCCTTCGTCACTTCGTTTGTAGGTGAGCGCCACTGCCTGAACGAATAGCGCGGGCGATTGCGCAATCTGGCTTTCGAGATTCGGTATTCCATGTTTGCTGTCATCAAGAGCATCAATGTAGAGGAATTCGAGTTGGGCCATTTCATCACGGGTGACACCCGCTCGTCCATCAAGTGAATTCAGTGCCTCAGAAATGTAGTAGCGGTTGAGCATGAAATGACCTGTTGGTTCGGCATTGACCGTGGCAACGTCACGCAATAACCGCTTGAGGCGAGAAGTCTCGATATCATCGAAATTCATGTGTACGGCGTGAAAAGCCGCGCGCGGCCGCCGTGCATCTAAAAGGCAGTCGATCATTTCGATAGTCTCAGCGGGCGAGTGCCGGCCCCAGGACGGGAACACATCCTTCCAATACCCGGCACGGATGTGCTCGCCAAAACTGTCCAGAAGACGCCAAGTGGATGCCTGGAACGGTGCGCATACAAATAGCCGCGTACAGTCCTCGACAGGCAGCCCTTCGGACGCGGCCTGCAATACTTCGGCGCGCGAGTCCTCATCAATCGCTATAAGGAAACCCTGCAGGCACCGGTCGGCCTTGTTTTGGAGGTCTCCGTCAAGCGAAAGGCAGCGCCGGATGAAATCGACCCGCTGCTTTACCCCCGTAACGCACAACGCCACATAATGGCCGACCGTGCCCGCAGCGCCGCTGCCAGTCAGCAATTCCTTGACACCCTCAAAACCGAACTCGGTCCAGATCTCGATCATCGCTTCACGGCGCAGCCTGTCAATCCGCTCTTCACGCTTCCGATAGTCGAAATCCTCCTCTTCGATCTCTTCAGCCGATTCCTGCACCCATTGATCGGCAAACAGCCAGCCGTGACGGATGACTGGATCGTGCGGCCGGAGACTGTCATAAGCTTCGCGGGCACGATCGCGCGTCGCTTCACTTAGGTTGCGGCGAGAGCCGATCTGGGTAAAGGCGAACTTCCGGATGCGTTCGCGCACTGCGGCTTTGGCGGCTTCGCTGGCACTTCGGGACCATTCATCGATCAGATCCCATATCTTATTCTGGTCTTCTAGGGGCATGCCTTGGAGAGACTCGATAAGATCGCCAAGGGTCTTTTCGTCGTGGGATGGCCAAGTGATTACGAAATCAAGCGCCTTTCGGGTGAAGTCGTAAATCTCCTTGCGAGTGACGACCTGTCCGGCCCCGGAGGCGTCACTGCGCCAGCGGGGCCTGTAGCTGTAGTTGCCGAGCCGGGATCCCGACTTGATCTGCTCGATGCAAATCTTCCAGCCGACATCCGGAAAACGCTTGGTGGGCATTTCCAACGCCTTGATCCTCTGCTCAACCGAGGCTGCCGTCTGTGGCATCCACGACCTGAAGATGGCCTGGAGGCTGGCATCTGGTTTATTCATCCAGTTGTCGTCGATCTTCGGCCGGGATAGCTGGGCGAGGATTGCCGCTACGCGCGGGAGATTTTGCGGTTTCCAGGCAAGGCACTCCAGCGCCCAGAGAAGTCCCGTCCGCGATGGCGATGCCCAAAACAAGCTGCTGTCGACGGGCTTGAGAAGGCCGAAGACAACAGGGGCGTCGCTCTGCAGGTCCTCTTCAATGATATTCAGGAATTCATTGGGTGCGGCTTCTGCGTAGCGCGGCAAGTCGCGGTCGTGGGAGAGCAGCTTCTCAAGAGTCAGCGGCGTTAGGAGATTGTGGATCAGAACTGCGACTCGGCTTCCGACGTCAATGCCAAGGCGGTCCTGAAACAGGTTGTTGCCGTGGACTGACAGGATGACGAGTGTCTCGCAGATCCCTTCGCGCAACGCGCCGGAGTGATCGCATTTCTTGCCGTACAGGGCAGCAGCCCACCTTTTCTCTTCCGGCAGGTCAAGCGCCGGGTCGGACTCCGAGAGGACGTATTCGGCCGAGTCGAAGAGCCGGTCGAGGTCTGCCGGCGTGACCATCCTCGCGATCGCAAATAAGGCGTCGATCTTGGAGGCGACACCCCGATACGGTCCGGCAGACCACACTGGGGTATCATCGACCCGGAGCAGGCGCGCAACGCTATCTTCGACCGCTTCGTACTTCCGATCCGCCACGTAGGAGACGATCTCGCGATCCGCCTCCGACCCGGCGTGCCAGGCACCGATCAGAGCAATCGGCACGAGGATCTTTGCCGCGTCGTCATCACCGGCCCATGCCGGCGTCCTTATCGCGGCATTCCGCGAGAGGCGACGACGCAGGATCGTTGGCGAACGGCCCGACTCCATTGCAAGCCGGTCAATGTCGTCTTTCGCGATTCCCATGGCGGTGAGCGCCTTTTCGAAGGCTTCGTATCCGAGTAGGTCGAGCGCAATGTCGGCTTTCGTATCGACCGCGTTGCGGGGACGGAAAACGACCAATGAAGCCGGCGATGGGCGTCGGCAAGTTCGCGCTCGGCGTCTTTGGAATGGACGATAGGGATGAAAGGCACAGAGGATGCAAGGAGCGTCCTCAGCGTCGCTGGAGATGTGAAGATCGCAGCGCGGTCTTTGAAATT
>JARRNE010000567.1:0-2756 GCA_037385305.1 Chromatiaceae bacterium
GTCACGCAATGTGCTGTTTTTCCCATAGGGGGTCTGAACGGTTACCGTGCCGATGCGGATCAGCTGAGAGGCTTCATTGTTGTCTTCGGACAGCTCCGTAATTGTAGCGACCTGCAAACATCGGGCGCTCAGCCTGCAAACATCCCGGATCTCGGCCCAGATTAATTGACAATATCCGTGGCCTCAAACCCACATTAATGTGCAAACAGCCCAGATTAGCTGCCAACAGCCTGCAAACATCCGGGCTGGCCCAGATTATCTGCAAACAGGAATTGCTGTCACAAGGGAGCTTCGTCAACAGTCCGGTGCGCCCCACATGATCGGAACGGATGGAGGGGGCTGACAGTCCGCATTGCCACACGAAACCGGACCATCAAACGCAGTCCGGCGAAGGGCGGCACCCGGCCAATTCCGGACACTGGAGCTTCTTCGGTTGGATTCCGCTGTCAGGCGCGCAGCGGACACTCGCTCTGTATCAGGCGTTGCGTATACCGTCCATGGAATTGACTCCTGGAACTCCCTGTCAGATTCTCCCGGCGCCCGAGCAGGCAGCTGGCTCACGACCAACCGCTCGCGTCGGATCGATCACCGCATTCCGCCGCCGCCCTAGCCTTTCCTTCTCGCCGACAACCGGCTAGCCTCGTCCACACGAAGCGCTTGTCTCATCCGTCTGGCCGATAAGGGAGTGCCGATGTCCGCCCAGATATTGATCAATGACGACTCCTTCGAACTCCTGGCCGAAGGCCATGCCCTAGGCCCGCGCCGCCGGCTAGACGCCGAGGCGCTCGCGCTGCTCGATGACTTCGCCAGGCGGGACCGGATGCTGCTGGGTGAGCGCTGTCCCAATGCCGGTCTCTTGGCATTGGGGCGGGATCTTTTCGCCTGGCTCGACGGCCGGGGCGGCGCCCTCACCACTGCGCTCAGCCGCGCGTTGGGGCCGTGGCTCCTCGAGATCCGCGGACCGCTCAGGCCCAGCGCGGGCGAATGGTCGCTGCTGCGCGCCCCCTGGGAGCTCTTGGCCGACGCTGACGGCCATCTCGCCCGCAACCCCCTGCTCGCTTTCGCTCCTTTACGACGTCTCGGCGCACCGCGCGAAGCCGCTGCACCGGACGACTATCGGCTCGGTCTCGCCTTCATGGCCGCCGCTCCATGGGGCGAGCGGACGCTGGACCAGGAAGCGGAGGAGTGCGCCATCCTCGATGCCGTTGGCGGCGGGCGCGAGCTGGACCTGATCGTCGAGGAGAGCGGCGATCCCGACCAGCTCGGTCAGCGTCTCGCCGAGCTGGAGGGACTGCCGGTGGTGCATCTCTCCTGTCACGGGACCAGCGACTGGACTCCACCCGACGCGCCCAAGGCCCAGCCCCGCCCAGTGCTGCTACTGGAGGACGAGGCCGGCGAGCCCAATCCCACCGATGCGGCGGCGCTCATCCAGGCGCTGCGGCCGGCCCCGCCGCGCTTGCTCTTCGTTTCCGCCTGCCTCAGCGCGACCCCGAGCGGAAGCGCCGCGGCGCCCGCCGGGCCAGGGCACAAAGAGGGTGCGGCGAATGTCCGCGGCTCCCTGCCGCCCGTGCGAGGGAGCGCCTTTGTGCACTCGCTGGCCACCGCTCTGGTCGAGGGCGGAGCTCCGGCGGTGCTCGGCTGGGACGGCAAGGTCGCCGACACGGCCGCGACCGCCTTCGCCAAGCACTTCTACCAGGGTCTGGCCCGCCGGCTGGAGCCTGCCGAGGCAGTCGCCAAGGCGCGTCTCGCGCTCTTCGAGTCTGACGATCCGAACCTGGCCCACGATTGGCACCTGGCCCGCCTCTGGCTCGGCCCGGAGGGCGGTCCGCCGGTGGTCGGCGGCGGCCGCAAGCGCAGCCTGCTGCCCGCCACCCACGGCCAGAAGGAGATGCTCGGCAAGCAGGTGCGGGTCGCCTCGCACGAGATGTTCGTCGGGCGCCGGCGCCAGCTCCAGCGCGCCCTGAGCGCGCTGCGCGGCGATCGGGCCGGGGTGCTGCTGCACGGCATGGGCCGGCTCGGCAAGTCCAGCCTGGCCGCGCGTATCGCCAACCGGCTGCGCCATGCGCTGACGCTGGTGGTGGTCTACGACCGTTACGGCGCCGCCGATCTGATCGACCGCCTTCTGGAGGCGCTCCAGTCACGCCGGCCCGCCCGCGACCTGCTGCGGGAGGGTCGGGAGCGCCTGCGCCAGGACCCGGACCGCGCCGAGGTCATCCTGGAGGACCTGCTGATCGAGCTGCTCAGCGGACCCTGCGCCCAGAGCGGGGACGGCACGCCGCCGCTCCTGCTCCTGATCGACGATCTGGAGCAGATCCTGGAGACCGACTCGGGCGTGCCGCCCTTCCGCGTCCAGGCGCGCAGTGCACCGGTTCTGCGGGCCGTGCTGCGCGCCTTCGACCCGGACCGCAGCGACAGCCGGCTCTTGATCACCAGCCGTTTCCCCTTCGCGCTGGAGGGGTTGGAAGAGCGGCTGCAGCCCATCCAGCTCCCGCCCTTCAGTCCGGCCGACCGGCGCAAGCTCCAGCGCCGCCAGGGCGACGCCGCCCATCAGGGGCAGCCTCCGCCCGACCTGGAGGCGCGCGAGGCGCTGCTGACCCAGGTGGCCGCGATCGCCCGGGGCAATCCGGGTCTGCAGGATCTGCTCGGGCCCGGCCTGGTGCTCTCGCCGAGCGTCCCCCTGGAGCGCGCGCGCGAGCTGCTGGCGCGCATGGACACGTGGCTGGCCGGCGCTGCGTCACCCGAGCCGGAGGTGCAGG
>JARRNE010000568.1:0-2743 GCA_037385305.1 Chromatiaceae bacterium
TAAAGCTGCGGGAGGCAGCAATCGTTCGACCTCACGAGGACTCGGGCGATCGGGGTCCGCGCGCCCGTCCCGCGGACCGGGCAATCGGGGCATAGACTCTCTTGGCCCATAAGGGATTGTCGGGCTCGAGGGTGGGGCCGTCGGTTACGCAGCCCTTGGCACAGCTGCGGCTCGTACGGCTTACCAGACACGCTGGCCTTCGTGAAGAACGCCGCACGCCGGCCGCTAACCGCTCGAGGCGATCGGCGCGGCAGCCCCTACCCAAAGCTCCTCGGCGCCGTCGAGATGTTCGAGCACATGCGTAAGTGGAGCCTGCTGTTCTAGCAAGTCCGCCGCTATCGGCGGCCACTTGGCGGTCGGTCTAGAAAGGCCATGCACCGATCCATGCCGGGTCTCTTGCCATCCATCTGGTGCATTTGGACCACCAAGCGATCGGCAGCTACCGGAGTCCCCGGACGGGGGCGGAGGTCCGCGCACTACCGGTATCTGCGGTTGTTTCCCGCACACACGCACCGAAAGGGAGCAGTCCGCCCAATCGACGCCCCCGAATGGAGACTAACGGGCGCGCATCATCCCACCCTTCGGATTCCGTCCGTCCCCGCGGCCTCAAGGAAGCGGTCCATCAAGAGGGCGAACCAGGGAGTAAAGGAATCGGGGCTTCCCGCCAGGTCTTCCCGCACGTCCGGGATCGAGGCCCAGCGCCAAGCCCCGACCTCCTCGGGACTTGGGACGGGCTCCCCAGCAAAAATCCCTTGGAACACGTGCAGATACTCATGCTCGATCAGGCCGGATACCGGATCCCGGGCACGGTAGATCAACTGTTGATGCTCCTCGAGCGGGGCGGCAAACCCCAGCTCCTCGCGCAGCCGGCGAGCTGCCGCAGCGTCGGTGCCCTCGCCTGGGCGGGGATGCCCGCAGCAGGTGTTGGACCAACGTCCTGCAAAGTGGTACTTGGTGTCTGCACGCCGCTGGAGCAGCAGCTCTCGGCGCTCGTTGAAGACCAGGATGGAGAAGGCGCGATGCAGCAGGCCCCGGCGGTGTGCTTCAAGCTTGCTTGCGGCTCCTCGCCTGCGGTCGTATCGATCGACGCAGACGACTTGTTCTTCTTCATCCCGCGTCAGGGGATGCACGGGCGCCGATGCGGCATCCACGACCTTGCCTCCAACCTTGTTGTTTGGCTCGCGCTTCCAGATGCGAATGCGTCCCTCGCCCGGAGCAGACTTCCATTCCGGGCGATCCAATGCCTCTAAGCATAACTCAGGCCACATTGGCCCTGATACTCCCACGAACCGGGACTTGCAGCGCTGCCCCGCAAGCGCCTAAAGGCGGAGGACCTCGCATGAGGCTCATGGTGCAGTCAGGCGATTCCCGGAAATTCAGGTACCAGATTGCGCAGGATTTTCGTTCGCCTTCAAGGAGCGACGGCGGGAGCATCGCCGGGCTACGTGACTGCCGGCGTGACGCCGAAGGGGGGCGGAAGGACCAGCAAGGTGGTATGGGATTTGACAGAAATCGCCTTAGCTTTGGGGGCGTGCCGCTGCGGAGCCAAACGCCGTGATCGCCGCCTGCAATTCAGGGTTCACTAAGGCATGCTCCTCGATGCTTATACCCTTCCGGCACGCTTCCCATGCCTGCACGACGCTTGCAGCTCCGGCCCTCGGCCCCATCGGATGGCCAAAGACACCGCGGCCCGGGACGAACCCAAAATCCACAGACCCAAGCTTTCGGTAGACGGTCTCCAAGGTCCCAGCCCAATCACTGCCCCCCGGCACCGGAAGACAGGGCCTTATCCCCTTCAGCTCTGTCACACAGGCATCCGCATTGGTGAGGACCTCCTCGTCCGCGGTCATCATCCGATCCCCGAAACCGGGCATGATGACCGCGTCGAAGCCTGCAATCCGCTGCAATTTGGTGAACACCCGGGAATGAACCCCGAAATGCGGCAGCCGGCTAAAGGGCGCGATGAACGGGAAGTGAGCAATCAGGGGAACCCGGGCATGTCCTCTCAACATGCGCACTGCACTCAAGCCCACGGGCATCGCGTTGACCAGGACCGCATTTGCCCCGTTCTTGACGGCAAGATCGTGCAGGGCGCACAGCCGGTCGACCTCGTCCGTGATGTTCGCCAGGTAGATCTTACGGGAGCCGGTTACCTCCTACGCCCGCCTTCTTGCCTCTCCCAGGAACCCCGACCGGTCATCGAGAGGGCACCAGTCGTCGTCGGCGAGCATCTCATCATCCTTCGCGACATCCAGCCCCCCTACCAGCGCCTCATAGCCGAGGTCGCTGAGGCTCTGCGGGCCGAGGCCGATGTTCGGTTTAATCACGCCGAAAAAGATGGGTCGATCATAGACCTGCAGTAGGTCGCGCAGCCCCTGGATCCCGAATGCCGGTCCTTCCATCTCGGCCAGGAAGGCATCCGGGAAATCCATATCCATCAGCTTCACGATCGGAATGCCCGGCGAAAAGAAGGTCCCTTCGCCACATACCGCACTGATCAGATTCGGAATCCGGGCACCGAAGTTAGTGTACGGATGCGCAATCCGCACGCGGCAGGCGGATATCGGCGCCTGCCGCCCGCATTCGACGGGATAGGTGAAGTCCGAAAGGGTCTTCTCGACCCTCAGCTCCAGGACCTTCCTATCCGCCGTCGGGTCGCCGTCTGCTCCATCTTGATGCAGTCCACGGGACAGGCCTCCACACAGGCCGCACAGCCGATACACTCCATGGCGGGATTTCCAAA
>JARRNE010000569.1:0-2726 GCA_037385305.1 Chromatiaceae bacterium
TTTCCTAGCCGACCAGCGGTAGAAGGGCGCAATAGGCGATAGCCGTATTGCGCCGGGTCCCATCGTTGGCCCCATTCGGCGCAATACGCTCCGCTATTGCGCCCTTCTACGCCGAATAAAGTGTTTCGGTAATTTCTGAATCGTTCCTAGGCACTCCTTGCCCGCAGGGCGCGAATCTGCTCAACGCCGCCGGCATGTCCGAGCGTCTCGAACGCCGCTTCCGCCTCGTCCAAAACCTGTCGAGCCGCATCTGCCTGCCCGCCCATCGTCAGGACCCGGGCCAGCAGCAGACCCACCGCGCCGATGCCGTCGGGCCGACCAAGCTTCGTCAGGATGGCGAAAGACTCGGACAGGTCCTCGTAGACTTGCTGCAAGCCACCGCTCTGGTGGTCTCCCCGCTGCAGCCGAATACGGGCGGTCGAAAATCGCACATGGGCGATACCTTCGATGTCTCCCATCTGCTCGAATACCGAGAGACGGCCTTCGTGCAATGCCAGGGCCTCGTCGAGCTGCCCGCGGGCTTGGAGGATGTCGGCGATGCCTCCGCAGGCGATGGCCCATTCGCGCGCTTGCCCGGTCGCCTCGAAGCCCTTTGCCGCCGCTGCGAAGGACTCAGCCGCCGACGCCAAATTGCCAAGCCGGTGCTCGCGACGGGCGACGTACAGGCTGGTGCCCGCGGCGTCGGCGCCCTTGGTGTTTGCGCTCTGCATCAACGCCAGCGCGCGCTCCTGGGCCTTGGTATCGCCGATGCGCTCGGCACAGTCGGCGGCGATCAGCGGGAGCCCGTGGGACGGCTGGGCGCCCGCAGCGGCCAGCCTGTCCAGGGACGGCCCCAGCACCGTCTCCTGCGCCCGCCGGGCGTCCAGCTCCGGGCCGTACAGCCAACGCGCCGCCGCCTCGGCGGTACCGTCCAACAGGTCCGGGTCGGGCGCGGGGGCTGCGAGCGCCAGGCGGGTCAGCTCCAGGGCCCGCGCGTCCCGGGTAAAGGTGCCGTCCGACCGCTGCCAGGCGGCGGCCAGCGGTGGGAGCGCCGCGGCGCCGATGAGCGCGGCCTGCCCCGCCTGGGGCGGCTCCGCCAGCGAGCGGGCGAGCGGATTGACCGCGGCCTGGGCCCTGCCCTCGACCTGGCCCCAGTCGTCCGCCAGCCCCAGCCCGAGCAGACGCTCCAGCGCCGCTCCCGGGTCGGCGACGCCGGCCGCGGCACCGGCCGCCTCAAGCGCCGGGCGGGGGATCGGCAGATCCACCGCAAAGAGGCAGGCCGCCCCCAGCATACGTGCCTGGTCGGCGCTCAAGGCCGCGCGGTACGTCTGGAAGGCCATGCGGCGGAAGAAGGCGAGCACGGCGTTGTCGGGGTCCTTCGCCGCCCCCTGGGTCAGGAGGGCCTGGATGGCCTCGGGCGGGGTGCCGGTGCGCCGATAGTGCTCGATGGCCGCGAGCGCCTGCTCGGCGGCTTGGTTCTCGCCGCTCAGGATCGGCGTCGTCAGGGTGGCCTGCAGCCCGGGGTTGCCGCCGGCGGCGGCCAGGGCGCGGGCCAGGAGCCGCTCCTGCGCCCGGCTCAGCGTCTCGCGCTGCGCGGTGCGCGCCGCCGCCCACAGCTGCTTCTGCCGCTCCACGGCGTCCATCGTCTGCAGCGGAACGGGGGTGAGCCCGTCGGCCAGGTCGCCTGCGCGTCCGTCGGGCAAGGTGAACCGGTAGCGGCTGGTCAGGAGCAGCCGTGAGTCAGTCTGTGCCCTGGCAATGGCCGAGAGCATGGCCGCGAGGGGGGCGCTGTAGGCCGCCTGCACGGGGGTGCGGGTCTGCGCGGGGGCCGGGGTCTCCAGGATCGCCTCCAGGTCGTCGACGATGAGAAGCAGCGGCGCCACATCGAGCGGCCCCTCGAGCAGCGCCTCCAGCGCCTCGGCCAGCAGGCCGGGATCGGCGAGCACGGGCTCGCGCCAGGTGTCCCGGGCCTCCATCCGCGCCTGGGGCGGCACGGCCTCGAGCAGGCGGTCGAGCACGCTCAGCGCGTCGTAGCGCCGGAAGACCACCACGGTGCGGTGACCGCTCATGCGGCTGGCGATGCGTGCGGCCAGGCTGGACTTGCCCAGGCTGCCCATGCCGTGGATCAGCACCGCGCCCCCGTCGCGGAAGGCGCGCAGGATGGCCTGGGCTTGGCGGCGTCGCCCGACGAACTCCGCGCGCCGGGCGACCGGGACCTCCCCACGTCCCTGATCGAGGAACTGCTCCGCGTAGGTCTCGCCGGCAAGCCGGCGCTTGGGCAGCCCCTTGCCGGCAAGGGCACCGCCCCCCCGGGGGCCGAGGTAGAGCCGGGCGAGGTGCCAGTGCCGGCCCTGCTCGGGATCGGCGAGCCCCGCCCGGCGCAGGGCCAGGCGCGCCTGCGCGGCGGCCCGCGGGATGCGCTCGCGCCCGGCCAGCTCACCTTAGAAGTACTGGGCGAAGGCCATGGCGTCGCTGTCGTAGACCGACCCGTCCCAGCCCAGCACGTTGGCCATCCCCGCGCGGATGAGCTCGTGCACGAAGGGTGCGAAGGATTGCGTGCCCTCGTCGTTCTCGCCCTGCTCGGCGGTGCGGCAGGCCGAGAGAAACACCAGCGGCGTGCGCTCGGGGTCACCGAGGAGCTGCGCCACCTCGCCGGGTCCGGTGGGGGCCATCCCGCCGAGGTCGTCTTCCAGCGCCAGCACCGGCCCCCGCTCGGGGTGGATGTCGCCGTGGCAGGACAGGTGCAG
>JARRNE010000570.1:0-2717 GCA_037385305.1 Chromatiaceae bacterium
GCTCCACCCTATACTGATCTGCCGACGTCATTGGGCGCCACCCAATGGAAGCACTGATCAAGCCCCGCTTTGCCGCGCGTCGGGCCTTGAGATGCGTTGCTCTCATTGCCGACGCTCGACCGGGCTCTCAGTAGATCCGTGCTGTTCAAGGCCGTGGCGGCGGCAAGGAGACATTGCTCACGCCCTTCCTTCTCCCCGCCAACGGCCAGGGGCTCTGCTCTTCGCGCCAATCGACGCGCTGGCCCGGGGATTCTGACCGGCGAACGCCCGTCCCCGTGGGCGAGCGTGCGGGGGACCGCCGTGCCGGCTCTGACCTCAGATCAGCTTGCCGATCTGCTCCGCCGCGCGCTTCACATCGAGAAAGATCAGTCCCAGCTTGGCATTGGGCTTCGCCATCACCGTGACCACGGCCTCGTCTCCGGCGTGGGTCATCAGCACATAGCCCCTCGCCCCCTTGACCAGGACCTGCTCCAGGTCGCCACGGGCCAGCTCTTGGGCGGTGCGGTCACCAAGCGATAGCATGGCGGCGCTCATGGCCCCCACGCGGTCTTCATCCATACTGGCCGGAAGCTGGGAGGCCATCATCAGGCCGTCGGTGGAGATGAGGCCGGACGCCTCGATGTCGGCCGAGGTGCCATTCAGCTCCCCAAGAATGGAATTGAGCATATCAGCGCGCATTCGGATTCTCCTGTTCTTGATCGCAAATGAGAGTTAGCCTTTTGGGGGCGAGTGTCAGCCCGACGCGCAGTCCCAGGCGTCTGGGAAGCACCGACGAATCCCGGGTCTCGGCGCCTTTGACTTTGCATCACGTTTATGTGGTTGCGTACACGCGCGTCCTTCGAATGAGTCAGGGCTTCCTGGCCCTGACGAGGGAACCGCTCTCCTTGCAAGACGTTTGCTCCGCCGCCCGTCGACGGCCATGAGGTCTCGGCTTGGGTGATCTGACGTCCTGCCGAGAAGCTCTTCATGCATCCTGTTATGCCCTTGCGCGGGTACACGATGGAGCGCCTCGCGCCATCGGTTGGGCATGCACGTCAACTGTGGCCACGTCGGAGTCCTCGCTGCGCCTTCTTTGTCGGTGTCCGCGGCCCTCTGCCGGGCCGCACTTGTGCTGGTCAGCGGGCATAGCGTTTCGAGAATGCCCAGATCAGGTCGGTCAATGCCGGCTGGTTGAGGCGCGGCACACCGCTGATGATGAGCACGAAACGCTGGTCGCCGATGTACAGGGGCCAGAAGCCGGTCTGGCTGTTGCCCGCTGCGTCCACCAGCGCCCAGGTGCTGCTGCCCAATCCCATATTGCGTTTGAGCAGCCCCTGATGGCGCTCGTAGAGGGAGGCGAGGTCCGCGCTGAGCGCGGCGAGCTCCACCGCCGTCTCATGCTGGAAGCCGGTCGACGCCACGTAGAACCCCTGGGCGTCCGCGAGCAGCGCCTTGCCGTCGGCGGACAGGGGCGGCAGCAACGCGGGCAGAACATCCTCCAGAGCCCCTGCAGGGGCGGGCTGCGCATCTGCGAATCCCTCCACCCAACCGAGCGCTTGCAGGTGGTAGAGCAAGTCCAGCGCCCCATCCTCGCTCTCGGTGCCTGCCCACCCCATCACTGCGGGCAGGCACAGGCGGGGGCTCGTGTCGGCGCTGAGCAAGCGTTGCAAGAACCGGCGTAATGCGTCCGGCTCCGGATCGACCACGCTGGAAAAGGCGCCGGCCGGGGAGGGGAAAATGAATTGGTGGTCGAGCAGCCGGTAGCGCATGGTCTCATTCGGCCTCGAGTCCTGGATCAAGGGCGAAGAACAGGGCTTCTAGCAGGAGGATGACGTCCGAGCGCCTTCGTGCATCGATCTCGAACGTGGGAACCAGCATTCCGGAGCGGGTCAGGCGCTCGTGGTAGATCCCCAGCCGCGAGCGGGGCCGGAGGTCCGTCTTGGTGACACCGACCGCCAGCTGGGTCTTCCGGATGAAGCCACCGAAGGCGTTGAGGAAGAACGCCATGTCACCGAGGGGGTCCGTGCGGGAGTCGTCGAGCAGCAGGACAAGCCCCAAGCCGCCTTCGGTGAGGATGCTCCACATGAAGTCGAATCGCTCTTGGCCCGGGGTCCCGTAGAGATGAACCTTCTCTCCCCCCTCGAGCTTCATCAGCCCATAGTCCATGGCCACCGTCGTGCTGGACTTCCTGGACCGGGTCATGTCGCTGGCCCGCGCATCCGTGGAGACGGCAGGGGTGTCGCTAACGGCTGCGATGGCGGTCGTTTTGCCCGCGCCCACTGGGCCGGTGAATATGATCTTGTGATCCGGCATCTGAGTGCAGCTGCTTCGGTCGATAGCGCGCGTTTCTCTCGCGGCTACCTGCGCAGGTGCGACAGGATGCGCCGGAGCAGACCGAGCTTGGATGGATCCCTCGAGCGCGCCCGGACGGCCACGTCCGCCTCGGTAGGCCCGTCCTCCTCAGCTGCCGCCTGCTCGACGAGGTCAAGCGCCGCTGCGGCGGTGAAGAACGCGAAGACGAAGCGCTGCGGAATCTTGAGGACGCGGGCAGCGGCGACCAGGGACATCGGCTCCCGGGACAACAGGGCGGTGATCCGTATGGCGTTCGGGAAGACCACGAGGCGGGTCAGGTTCGGCCACCGCTTCAGCTTGACCGTCGCGTTGAGATCCGTCCCCACCGGCACGCGCCCGCGCGATGCGAGCAGCGCCGAGGTCCACAGCAACGCATCGAGCGGCCA
>JARRNE010000571.1:0-2715 GCA_037385305.1 Chromatiaceae bacterium
GGTGTCCCGGTCGACGGGAAAGATCATCAGCATGTCCTCCGTGCACGACGTCATCCCCTGGGCGGGGCACGTCAACTACGCCGCCTCAAAAGGCGGACTGATGATGTTCGTCAAGAGCCTGGCGCAGGAGGTCGCGCACCAGAAAATCCGCGTCAACGCCATCTCTCCCGGCGCGATCCGCACAAACATCAACCGCATGGCATGGGAGACGCCGGAGGCCGAGGCAGAGCTTTTACGATTGATACCCTATGAGCGTGTCGGTGATCCGATGGATATCGGTCACGTGGCCGTCTGGCTGGCATCGGATGCATCCGACTATGTCACGGGGACGACCATCTATGTAGACGGCGGCATGACACTTTACCCGGGATTCCGCGAAGGCGGTTGATTCGTCGCCACCGGCCCGGATGATGCGCAAACCCTTTGTCCAACTAAGCCGCAACTCGTGCGTCGATCCCGAAGAGGCCAGTCGTCGCGAGTGGTGGCTGGGAAACGGTATCGGCGGCTACGCCGCCGGGACCGTATCGGGGGTGCTCACCCGGCGCTACCACGGTCTGCTGGTCGCCCCGCTGTATCCGCCCCTCGGTCGGAGCCTGCTCTTCGCCAAGGCCGACCCGGTGCTCCGGGACGGCGAAACCGAGATGCCCCTGCACGCCAACCAGTGGGCGGGCGGCGTCTACGCACCAGAGGGCCAGCGTTCGATCGAATCCTTCCATCTCGAGGACACGCTGCCAGTATGGCAATTCGCCTTCGGGGATCTGCGTGTCGAGCAGCGCATCTGGATGGATCACGGCCGAAACCAGACGCGCGTCGCCTTTCGCTGGATCCAGGGTGTGCGCGACACGCCCCCCGTGCTCCGGATCGGTCTCCTGGCCAGCTTCCGCGACCACCATGCGGTGAACCGCCTCCGCGGGTTTCGCCTGGAGCGCGAATCCTTGCCCGACGGCTACCGGCTGCATTTGCCTGGGGGGCGCTTCGTGGAAGTGCGCAGCGGCACGGGGCGCTTCTCCCCTGACAACACCTGGATCGAGAACTTCTCTCTGGCGCGGGAGAAGGAGCGCGGTCTGGAGGATATCGACCATCATCTGCGAATTGGCCGGGCAGAGATCCCGCTCGCGCCGGACACCTGGGTCGGCATCAGTATCGCACTCGACGGGCTGGACGGCCCGGGCATCGCCAATTCGCTGGCAGCAGAACAGCAACGCCTGGCGTCACTGCAGTCGACGGCCCTTCCCGGCGTATCGGAGGCCGCCGCTCCAGGGTGGGTTCGGCAGCTGGTCAGCGCCGCGGACAGCTACGTCTTCGAACGTCTGGAGTCCGGCGGTCGGCGCCGCACCTCGGTGATCGCCGGGTACCCCTGGTTCGGGGACTGGGGACGCGACACCATGATCGCGCTGCCGGGACTGACCCTGGCCACCGGCCGGTCGCAGCTCGCAAGAGAGATCCTCGAAACCTTCGGCGCCTATGTGAGCGAGGGAATGCTGCCAAATGTCTTTCCTGGCAGCGGCGATACGCCCGAATACAACACGGTGGATGCTGCGCTCTGGTTTATCGAGGCTTGGCGCGCCTATGTGCAGGTCACCTATGACCTCGCCACCCTGGCGCAGATCTTCCCGACGTTGAGCGAGATCGTTGCCGCCTATCGCGACGGCACCCGCTTCGGCATCAGCATGGACCCCAGCGACGGACTGATCCGCGCCGGCGTTCCAGGCCAGCAGCTAACGTGGATGGACGCTCGCGCCAACGGGGTCGAGGTTACACCGCGTCACGGAAAGCCAGTGGAGATCAACGCGCTTTGGTACAACGCCCTGCGCGTGATGGGGGACTTCGCTCGCCGACTCGGGCGCGCAGGCCAAGACCACGATCGGCTCGCGGCGAGTGCTGCCGACGGCTTCCGCCGCTATCGACGCGAGGATGGTGCCGGTCTGCTCGACGTGCTCGACGGCCCGGACGGCAACGACGCCTCCGTGCGACCCAATCAACTCTTTGCGGTCAGCCTGCCCTATTCGCCGCTCGGCGACACTGCGGCGCGGCGTGAGGTCGTCGATACCTGCCGTGAACGTCTTCTCACGCCACTCGGCCTGCGCTCACTGGCGGCGGACGACCCCCGTTACTGCGGCCGGTACCTCGGCGGTCCCGCGGAGCGTGACGGCTGTTATCACCAGGGACCGGTCTGGGGCTGGCTTCTGGGCCACTATGTGCTCGCCGAGCACCGGGTGACTTCAGACAGATCGCTGGCGCTTTCCCGGCTCGAGGCCGTACCTGCGCATCTCTCCCAGGCCGGGCTGGGACACATCAGCGAGATCTTCGATGGAGACCGGCCGCACAGGTCCCGGGGAACGCCGGCGCAGGCCTGGTCCGTCGCCTGTACCCTGGACACCTGGTGGCGGCTGGAGGGCCAATTGAGAAACGGCTGGCAGGAGTGAACGAAAGGTGAGCGCAGAACGCGAACGGATGGCCAAGCAGCGGGAGGGACAAGAGGACTGGCGCCTGTGGGGGCCCTACCTCAGCGAACGCGCCTGGGGCACGGTGCGCGAGGATTACAGCGCGGACGGAACAGCTTGGGAGCACTTGAGCCACGACCAGGCGCGCTCGCGCGCGTACCGTTGGAACGAGGACGGTCTCGGCGGTATCAGCGATCAGTCTCAGCATCTTTGCTTCGCACTGGGCCTTTGGAACGGCGAGGACCCGATCCTCAAAGAACGTGCCTTCGGC
>JARRNE010000572.1:0-2699 GCA_037385305.1 Chromatiaceae bacterium
GGATAACCGAGTGTATTTTGCGGTGTAGCTTTGCAGCATGGGTTTGTCTTCGGCGGTGAGTTTTTGGCCGGAAAAGAGCGGATCATCGCTCGAAACGCAACGGCTGCGGCAGGGTGCAACCGGGCCAGTTATTCGGTGGTCGGCGGGGTCTCGAATCGATGCAGGTCAGGGGTGTGCGAGTGCGGCTCCTGTGAACAATGGGAGCATTTCTATAGATGGCGCCGGCTGTGACGAGCACCGCTTAGTTGGCGGTTACTTCGCTCCGGCGTCTGGCATTCGACTCGGGCAGGGCACTGGTCGCGAGCAAGCTCGCTCCTACAAGACCGCCAATCCGGTAGGAAGCGGCCTGCGGCCGCGATCCTCCGGGCTCCCTGGTGCCTGTAACGCCCGCTGGTGGTAGTCGAGAATGAGGTTCTTGAAATTTCCTGGCACCCAAGAGCTGGGCTGGGCGCTCGCTGCCTGAAGCCCTGCTTCCACGGCACGGGCGGTGGCTCGCGGATAGGCCCGAGGAAGCAGAGCTTCGGGAGAGACCGTACCGCAGCTCCCCTGCGGTACGAGAGTGGGTAGTATTTTCTGGGGATACCTCAGGGCGTCCGGGATTCTCGGGCGGCCTGATCATCGTCTCGGCGGCATTCGGGTCCCAGGGACGCGCGGCGGGTGTTGGATTCCGATACACTCTGGTGCCTATCAAAGGGCGTTGGTGCGTGATGGCGGAGCACGATTCTTCCTACAAGCTGCTGTTCTCGCATTCGCAGATGGTCGCCGACCTGATCCGCGGGTTCGTCCACGAGGACTGGGTGGCAGATCTCGACTTCGCCACCCTGGAGCGGGTGAGCGAGAAGAGCGTCAGCGCTGACCTGCGCACGCGCGAGGACGACATGATCTGGCGCCTGCGCTGGGGCGAGCGCTGGCTGTACGTGTACTTGTTGCTGGAGTTTCAATCGCGGGTGGACCGGCTGATGGCGGTGCGTCTGCTCACCTGCAGGAGATGCGAGCGATGTTAGCCGAACGGGTCAAGACCTGGACCGAGGAGTGGAAGCAGCAGGGTCTGGCGCAGGGCCTGGCGCAAGGCCGTGAGCAAGGCCTGGAACAGGGCCGTGAGCAAGGCTTAGAGCAGGGAGAGAGAAAGGGACGGCACCTTGGAGAAGTCAATCTGCTGCGTCGCCAACTCGAACGGCGTTTCGGCCCGCTGCCGTCCTGGGTGGCTGAGCGCTTGGAGCAGGCGAGCGAAGCGGAGCTGGAGCACTGGGCCGAGCGGGTGCTGGAGTGTGCGACCCTGGAGGGGGTCTTTCGGGCATCCGAGTGACGCGTTGGAGCCGCTCGCGGGTGGTTCGGCGGGGAAAAAGGGTCACCATATCCCGCGACAACTATTCGAGTAGGGAGGTCTGGGGCCAGGTCTCACATTGCACATCGGGCAGCATGTAGTGCTCAGGTTATCTCGGGTTGGATCAACGCAACAATCGCTCCGCGAACGCGAGCCATTGGCTCCTCCCCCAATTGCCCGATCAGACGGCGGAACAACGATTGGTTGGCCGTGAAAAGTTTGCCAGGTCGGGCATAGCTGATGTGTTGGAGGGAGCCTTCGGCAAACGCCTCATCGGTGAGTTCGACGGCGAGAGAATCCGCATAGGGGTTGCTGGTGATCTGGACGCAGATCCAATCGCCCCGTCCCGCGGCAGCAACCACGAGGGCGGGGCGCAGTTTGGATCCGCGCAGGTTCGAAAACGGGAAGGGGACTAACACCACGGCCCCTGGATTGGCTGGATCTATTGCAGGTGTGCCCACGCTTCGTCTTCCTCCGGACGGCTCCAATCGGCGGACAACGCTGGCTCGGACAACAGCGCAGTCTCCATCGCTTCTGCCGGTGCCTCCTCCAAAACCGTCACCAGCGCCCGGTGCTTGCCCTTCAAGAGAATCGGCTCGGCCAAACGGACCTCACCGTGCTCGTCGATCATGGCTTCGATGGTGTGGATCATCGGTGGTCTCATCGTCGGATACTCTTCCGAGGATACTCCGCGCGCATTACCCAGCCAAGATGCGGGGTCAGGGCTCTTGCCATCTCGAGGTCCGAGGTCAGGAACGGGGTCAGGAGCGAGGGGAGCCCGAAAAGCCGGGGTCAGGCTTTATACCAAGCTCGCCTCGCGCACGTCATGGTCTTGTCCCGCGCAGCTGTTACACCAGTTGGTTCCCCGGGCAGTGTTGGTGGGCATATGGTCCCCAGTCCCTGATGTATCCCCTGCAAATACCAAGCTGAAACAGCCGGTTAAATGAGATTTTTCCTGGCACCCAAGCTCCGGAGACTGTGCAAGTATTCGGCGCCGACTTTCTCGGTGGTGCGCAAGCCCCAAGAGCAGCAGTAAAAACGACGCATCGTGGGGCTACGGGTCTGGTTCAAACCGCGAAACCGTGCTGCGGTGGGGAATTTCGCGGAATGCCTCTTGATCTTGGGAATACCTGCAAAGTCTCTCCGGCTTGGGCGCTCTTTCCTTTGAGCTCTGCTTCCACGGCACCAGCGGTGGCTCGCGGAAAGACCCGAGGAAGCAGAGCTTCGGGAGAGACCGTACCGCAGCAGAGCTGCGGTACGAGAGTGAGTAGCATTTTCTGGGGATACCTCAGGGTCTGGCCCTCGTTGCCACGCATGGACGACCCAGTTGAAGCGCTCGCGGACATGGCTCAGCACCTCCAGCCACACGTGCCGA
>JARRNE010000573.1:0-2699 GCA_037385305.1 Chromatiaceae bacterium
GCCGGCGTAATGACACCCCCTTGTGGTGTACCGACGCCCTCCGAGGGGTGATGCTCCCCCTCGTCCATGACACCCGCTTGCAGCCATCCTTTGATCAGCTTGATCATCCGTGGGTCGCTGATCCGTCGCCGGACCAGGTCGAGTAGGGGCTGTTGCGGAATGTTGTCGAAGGACTACACGACACAATACCCACCACCAAGACTTCGATGACTACCCGGAGCGGGTGACGATCCGACGTCCCCGCCATCCCTTCGACGGGCAGTCGCTCGCGGTCTTCAGCACCGGCACTCACCAGGGCAGCCTCAAGCTGGTCCTCCTGCTCCCGGACGGCACGCGCTTGCGCGTTCCCGCCACCTGGACGGATCTCTATGGCCCGCCTGCGCCGCGCCCGGCGGTCCTCGCCTCGGTGGCGCAGTTGCGTCAGGCACGCGCCGTTGTTAATGCACTCCTTCGCCACGCACAAGCCGCCTTAGCGGCCGCGCCAACCTCACCGAAGGAGCCGACCGATGCCCGAGCAATTGACGTTCCTGCAGCCGCCACCGCCCGCCGGGGCCATACCGGTGTGGGAGACCCTGCCGCCCGAGCAGCAACGGGCGATGCGTGCGCTGCTTGCGCGCCTGATGCGTCAGCTCGTCCTGGCCCAGCGTGCCCCCCTGCCGGAGGAACATCCCGATGACTGAGCTCGGCAAGATCACACCGTCGCATCTCTCGCGCTTGGCGGTCGTCTACATCCGCCAATCAACCAACGCCCAAGTCGAGTGCAACCGCGAGTCCACTGAGCGGCAGTACCAGTTACAGGCCTTCGCGGCACAGCTCGGCTGGCCGGCGGGGCAGATTCGGGTGATCGATCAGGATCTGGGCATCTCCGGCTCGGGCCTGAGCACACGCTCGGGGTTTGCCGCGCTCGCCGCCGAGGTCGCCCTCGGCCAGGTGGGGATCGTGCTGGCCCTGGAGGTGTCGCGCCTGGCGCGCAACAACGCCGATTGGTACCGGCTGTTGGATCTCTGTGGCACCACCGATACGCTGATCGGCGATGCCGACGGGCTCTACCACCCGGGGCTGTTCAACGATCGGCTCGTGCTCGGCCTCAAGGGCACCATGTCCGAGGCAGAATTGCATGTGCTGCGGGCACGGCTCAATGGCGGCATCCGCAACAAGGCCGCGCGTGGGGAGCTGCGCCGTGGTCTGCCAATTGGACTGGTCTGGGGCGAGGCCGCGGGCGAGGTGCGGTTTCACCCCGATGCCGCGGTCACCGACGCCATCCGTGCGGTCTTCGAGCGCTTCCAGGAGATGGGCTCGGCACGGCGGGTATGGCTGTGGTTTCGCAGCGAGGCGTTGCCCTTCCCCACGCAAGCCGCTGGCTGCGGCGACATTCAATGGGTCACGCCCAGCTACACGAAAATCCATCAGGTACTGACCAATCCAGTCTATGCTGGGGCCTATGTCTACGGCAAAACCTGCCAGGAGCGCTATATCGATGACGGCGGGGAGGTACGCAAACGCCTTAAGCGCTTACCACGCGATCAATGGGGTGTGCTGATCCATGATCACCACCAGGGGTTCATCGATTGGGCCACCTTCGAGGCCAACCAGGTGCGCCTAGACGCCAATACCCACCCAACGCCCCATGATGGCGTTGGCGCCCTGCGCGAGGGAGCGGCTTTGCTGCAGGGCATCGCCCTGTGTGGTCATTGCGGGCGCAAGCTCCGGGTGGCCTACAGCGGCCGCTCGGCCGTCGCTTCGTATTACTGCCCTGGCGATAACCTCGCCAACGGACGCGCTCAGGCTTGCCTGCGCGTCGGTGGCCAGCACATCCAGCAGGCGGTGACCGCCGCGGTGCTCGCCGCGGTTCAGCCGGCGGCCCTGCAGGCGGCCTTGGATGCCGCCGAGGGGCTCGACAGCGCGGAGCAGGCTGCCTTGAGGCAGTGGCAACAGCAGCTCGAGCAGGCACGCTATCAGGCGCAATTGGCCCAGCGCCGCTATCAGAACGTCGATCCCGACAACCGTCTGGTTGCCCAGGGCTTGGAGGCCGCCTGGGAGGCGGCCTTGCAGAGCGTCCATACCGCCGAGCAGGAGGTGCAACGACGCCAGCAGCACCCGCAACCGGCGCTCTCGCCCGCCGAGCGCGATGCCCTCCTCAGCCTGGCCGACGATCTGGGGGCGGTCTGGTCGGCACCCTCCACTAACGATCGCGACCGCAAGGAATTGCTGCGCGCCTTGCTCGAAGAGGTCATCGTCACGCACGACAGCGAAGCGCACGAGGTGCGCCTGGCCTTGCGCTGGAACGGCGGCTTGATCAGTGACATCCGCGTTGCCTTGCCACGACGGGCGGCCACGGTGCGCACCGACGAGGACACCATCGCCCTGATTCGCCGCTTGGCCGTGTATTACCCAGACGCCGTCATTGCCGGCGTGCTCAACCGCCAGCAGCGCACCACCGTCACCGGCTTGCCTTTCACCGTCAATCGCGTCAGCAGCCTGCGCACCCATGGGGGGATTGCCTGCTTCACACCACCGGCCCAGCCTCCCGTCGGCGAGCCGCTGACCGTCCGCGAGGCGGCCGCCGTCCTCGGTGTGGCCCCATCGACGTTGCACCGCCAGCTCAACGACGGATTCATCGCTGGGGAGCAGGTGACACCGGGCGCGCCTTGGCGCATCGTGATCACCGAGGCGTTGCGCGCACGCTTCGCCGGCGAGGC
>JARRNE010000574.1:0-3656 GCA_037385305.1 Chromatiaceae bacterium
CGAGGGCGCCATAGCCCTCGACGGCGTTCGTCTGGGTGACGTGCAAGTAAATGCGCTGGACGTGGGGCTGCAGGTCATTGGGAGTCCGGGCGACTTGGTGGGCGAGGAAGGCACCCAAATCGCTGTCACCCGTCAGCCGCCTAAGCGGGAGCTTGGCGCTCTCGGGGATGACGAAAGCCGGATCCCGCCCCCCTGAACGCGGCTGATCGCTCGCAGCTGCGGCCCCGTCCATGACCTCGATGACCTTCATCAGTGACGGCCCCAAATCCATTTGGGCGCGCTGGTTGAGGCGGCCTGCGGCATTCGGCAGCGGAGCGGGCGCGGCCACTGTCCGCGGGGATTGCGCGGATCAGCAGCGGGGAGCCTCACCAGGTCAGACCAGGGCGCGGTCTCGTACAGCCCGCTCCTCCCCCGGGGAGGTCTGCAGGGCCCAACCGCGCCGGCAAGCGCCGGCTTTCGCGCAACATGCCTCTCGGCATCATGAAGCCCACCTAAGTCGATCCAGTGCCAGTTTGTTTCTTGACGCCCGTGCCACGATGCCGGTGCGCACCGTCCCTTCGGCCTCGTGCTGCACCTTGCCTTCGAGGCGAAGGAGCCCGCCGCACCGGTCCCGCGCTGTGCCTCGCCGTCACCCATCCCCAAAAGCCCCTGTCTCCTTTTCTGCGCCACGCTTTGGGGAGAGCCCGGCGATCATCCGGGAGCGCCCCGTGCACCCACTTCGCCTCCTGTCCGCAGGCTCGCGCCGACTCTGCCGTGCCCGTAAAGACCGGTGGTGACGGAACCGCTGACACCCTGCCCCCTTCGGCGGCAGGACTGCGTCGCCGCCATCGCAGCACGGCCGGCCTCGCTAAGGCGGGGACCGACCGAAAGGCTGGCCTCATGGCGTCCTTGCCACTCGCCCGGCTCGCGACCCCGGCTGTGCCGGACGTTCACACAAGCTGAAACTAAGGCTATAGAAACCGCGCAACCCTGTCCGTGATCGATATCCCGGATGTTCGCATTGCGCTGTACCGTGCACGCGTAATTGTGAAAGCGGCTTACGGGAAAACTCTACGAGCCGTTTGCGCGGCGGACGGAGGCCAGCCCTGCGGGGCGCATCCTGCGACCCAGCACCGAGGAAGCTGGGTAATGCCGGCGGAGGGAAGGGGCCTCAGCTCGAGACGGGCGCTGAAAGCGGTGAAGCACGGGAGATTGGGGTAACCCTAGCCCGGCTTCCGCTATTCGACCCTTCCTCGACCCGATTTGGGGTGGCTTCCCAGGTGGAAACGCATGCAAGTAATTGATTCCCGGTGGCCGCATCTGGCGGTCCTCGACGCCGACGCGCGCACGCGCGAGCTCGACGGCCTGCAGATCGAGACCACCCCGGCGCTGTTCGCCTCACCCACCTCCAGTGAGACGGCCTCCCTGCCGAAGCGAGACCGCAACTTCGTCCGCTCCGAAGGCCTGCAACGCCGCATCCACGCCGCCGCGAGGAGCTGAGCGCCCCGGACCAGTCGGCGCCACGCCTGACGCCGCCCAACCGAAGATTGACGCTGTAGTGGCCTACACTCGCCCACTCCGACGCGCGGCCTTGGCAGGCCGCGCTGTCCTCGTTCTCTCTGCAGCAGTCGCTAATCGGTCCCGCGCACCATTCGCTCTACCGTGATGCTCAGGCGTTGATAAATCCCCAATCCAAGCATGACGACTACCGCAGAGAGCACAACCGCCACCGGGTAGACGAGATTCGTGGGGTCCTTCACGGCCGCCTCGAAAACCCCAACCAATCCCTCGAGGGACAAGGCGATCGCAATTGCGACCATAAAACGTGTCAGTGTCCGCCGCACTTCGGTGATCGAGCCCAATTCCTTGTGTCGCCGCACCTCCTCTTCAAGCAAATAGCGACCGACATCGAACACTGCGATTGCGACAACCGTGAAACTGATGCTGTCGATAATGTCCTTGGTGACGACCTGGTCAACGGCGATAATCACGTAAAGGTCAAAAAGCGACCGGATGACCATCAACAGCGATGCGAGGATGAGAGAGAGACTCGCGAGGAAGTACACGCCAACCGAGAGGAAATACGTCAGGCGGGGGGAGACCGTGTTCTCGGTGCCCATTCTCTTGTGTCGCTTGATGCGGGTAAAAAGAGCTTGCCTGATCAGGGGGATCGCATGCCATCTGCCTCGCCTGGAAATCGCGGGCACTCGCAAGGAGCGGTCGTCGCGAGCGAGGCAACCTATGGGCAAGCCCCAAGCTAGGTTGGCAGAGAGGGCGTCTCGGACCTCGTGTCTATTGTGGGGGGCAGTCTGCCCACGCCCGGGCGAGTATCCGCCTTCGACGGCGCCCGCGTCAACCGCTGTGATGGTTCACCCGCAGCGGTCTGGGTGAGAGGGGAAGAGAGAAGATGGCAGATCAGTTCTCGGATCGGAGCGTCGGAGCCCGTCTTCTCAATGGGGGTTTTGGCCCAAACCGCCAATTTTCTGCACTAAGAACGGCGCCCGTTTCACGCCATTCATCTGTCACATCAAATCAGACACTTACTGGCTTGCACAGAGAGGCATCAGTGCTTGATGACCCGGTGCGCCGGCCGACTCATGCCCCATCAGCGGTGTACTCTACTGCGACCCAGCGACGTTGCCGACGGTAGAATACTCGCATCGGAACGCGGCAACGGTATGAAATACAAAGCGAATTTTGCATGCTTGCATCGCATGGAGATTGAGAACTGGTTCCCAGTCGCTTGCGAATATGCCAGGAAACTAGAACAGTGCTAACCGTAACGCCAACCATGGGGGGAATGGCATGTACCAGGCACCGAAAACTCCACTATCGATAGCGGGTGTGCTCGACAATGGTTTTTCGCTGTTCAGAGCCGCACTCCCGGGAACATTTCTCATCGGATTCGTCGCGGCGCTGGCGATCGCTCCTTTTAGTACATTCGTCTCCGAACAGATAATCCGTGGTAATGGCCCCGGAGCTCTCGCGCTGCTGGCGTGGCTGGTTACCGTGGTCGTTCAACTCGTCGCCTGGGGCGCGGTGCTCACGCGCATCGACGGGGTGGCCAGAGGCGAGCCGTCGCCCCTCGGCGAAGCGCTCGGGCTCGGCTGGCGCAGAGGGCCGGCCCTCTTCGGCATGGGTCTCTTGGCATCGATTGCCATCGTCGTCGGCCTCTTCTTGCTCCTCGTACCCGGCATCTATGTCATGGTTGTGTTCCTGCTCGGTCCGATTTGCGCCATCGTCGAGCGCAAGGGGCCCATTGCGAGCCTGAAATCGAGCGCGGCGCTCATCCGTGGACATTGGTGGCGCTCGGCGGGCGTCGTGTCGGTGGCCGCGATCATCGGGCTGGTTGTGTATGTCGTCCTCGGGCTGATCGGTGGAGTCGTGGGAGCGACGAACCAGAGCGCGGCGCTGACCACCGGCCGGTTGCCGTGGTACGTGCAGTACGTCGTAACCCCTTTGGCTAGCGGCATTTTCATGCCGCTTTATTCGTTGGTCATGGCCCTGTACTACGACCTGAAGCTCCGCCGAGAGGGCCTCGACATATCGCAGCGGATCGCGACCGCCGAAACGTGATCCGTGGACTGGCCGTCTATTGCCTCGCCGCCGCGATTTGGGTGGGGCCGAAGATTGCGCATGCTCAAGACTTGCCTTCCGGCACCATGGATTGTCTCGGC
>JARRNE010000575.1:0-2690 GCA_037385305.1 Chromatiaceae bacterium
GCTCTGGTGGGTGCGGTCGAGAACGGTCTCGCCAGCTTTGGATGCACCCCTAACACTTCATCCGGCCTCTTCCTCGGCCTCCTTGAGATCGGCGAACAGGTCACCCTGGACCGGATTCTTCTTGCCGCGCCCACGAGCCGGGGCCTGTGCCTCCTCTTTGCCGAAGAGATGCTTGGTGCGCTCGGCGACGGGGAGCAACCGGGCCTGATCTCCCTTGATCTCCACCAGGTGGGCCAGCTCTTCCAGGTGAGCGCCGAGGCCCTGGGCGATCTTGCGGGCGGCGTCGTACTCTAGGACCGCGCCTGCCGTGGAATGGGGGGCACGGCCTGCTTTGCCTTCGATATGGGCATCGGCATCAAACCCGCTCGCCTGCCGGATGTAGCCTTGAAAACGGTGTCGATATTTGCCCAAGTCGTGCCAGAGACCAGCTAACCGCGCCCAATCCGCTCCGCCGAAACGGTCGGCAAATGTCCCGGCGAGGGTTGCTACCGCCCGCAAATGAACCTCCAGCGGATGGACCCGCCACTGGCCGCCGACATCCGTGGCCGCGTGGGCAATATACCGGTCATCGATGGGCATCTCCCCTCCTCGGCTATACCGTAAGGTCGCGCGTAGCGCGCTCCGAATCCCTCTCGCCCCTGGACGAGGGCATCTGGCTCCCCGGCCCGGTACCTCTGGGCGATGCTCCTCGCACGCGTGCCCGAGTCCTTGCCGCTCACCTGTCCGCGCTGCGGCGCCGACATGCGCATCGTCGCGACGCCGGATCTCTCCCCGCCGCACCGCTTGGCCCCTGCGCAAACGCCCTTGCTTGCATGCTCCTACGATGCTAGCGTCTCGCTCGATCCACCGGTCGTGCGGTTGGATGTCCTATCCCTCTTCGCAGCAGGAGGGATGAGGGGTAGCAAACTGTAAATCGAAGGAATAGACAGTGGCTACCCCATATGCGAAACAGCAATGAGGAGAATAGAGATGGCAGAAGAGGGCCAACCCGAGGGCGAGGGCGACGAGCCCATCGTGGCGGATATTCTTGTCGTAGACGACGATCCGCGGATCTGCCGTGCGCTTGCCAATTATCTTGGTCGAGAAGGGTATGGCGTTCGCACGGCCTCGAACGGCCAAGACATGCGCCGTCACATTGCGGAGAAGCCTCCGAATTTGGTGATACTGGACCTGATCCTATTGCACGAAGACGGGCTCACGTTGGCGCGAGAGCTGCGCGCGCACTCAAATGTGCCGATCATCATATTGACGGCGAGAGCTGGAGCCGAATACGAAGTCCCCGGACTGGAAGGCGGGGCTGATGACTATATGGTCAAGCCGTTTGACGAGCGGATCTTGCTGGCCCGCGTGCATAGTCTACTTCGGCGGACGTCTCAGCAAGAACAGGTGAGTCGGCGTCCCGAAGGAGGGCAAGCGCGCGAAGATGTGCGTGGCGAATAGGAGCTAACCGGCCACCCGCGACCGGTATTACCCGGGGCGGGCAGTCTCCCAGCGGAAGCTGTGCAGCGCGGCCCGTGAAGCCAAGGAGTCCCCGCTGAGGTCACGTGGCCCAGAGGTGGAGAGATGGAAACCGGGCCGGCCAACTCGAGTCGAAGCCGGCTGCCCTTTACCGCTAACGGATAAGGAACAGTTCACTCCCAAGTACCGATGAGGGCGCGGGGCGCGGTGGGCGGCTAATAAATTGGACAAGTCTATTCGTTGTCGTTGTCGTTGCCGTTGTCGTTGTCGTTGTCGTTATCGAAGCTGTCATAAGGCCCGGAATTCTCTCGCACCTCATGGTCTCGCTGTCCGAACTTGGTGAGCATCGAAACGATCCGAGCCAGCATTGCCGTACCCTGTGCGTTTTGAGCAGCAGCCAGTCCGTCGCAGGCTTCGAGACTGTCCTGAATCGATGCGCATTCCAACGCCGAACCGCGAGCGATCTCGAAGAAGCGGCGCCGATCGGCATTCGTCCCCTTACGGTTGCCTTCGGCGATGTTCAGCGGGATCGACTGCGAGGCGCGCAGCAGTTGGTCCCGCGCGGGCCGATCGCTGCCCTTCAAGCTCTTGGCCACTTGGTATGCCCAAGTCACATACCGGATCGAAATCCGGTAGACATCGAGTTGCTCATGCCCGAATTGCATTTCTTTTCCGATTACGACAACGACAACGTTTGTATTCCTTGTGCAACCTATGGTTGAGTCGTTACTAATCGATCAGGCGACCCGCCCAATCAATGACGCGCACCCGCTGTGGCCGCCTGGCCCTCGAGCTCGCGCACCAGCTCGAGGATGTGGGACGCATGTCCCTTCGGCTTGACGTCGTAAATGGCGTGACGCACCGTCCCTTCCCGGTCGACAATGAATGTGGAGCGGACGATACCCATGCGGCGCTCGCCGTGGGCCTCCTTCTCCCGCCAGACGTCGTAGGCCTCGCATGTCTCGCCTTCTGGGTCGGCCAGCAGCCGGACGTTCAGACCATGCTTGTCCCGGAAGGCGCCGTGGCTCCCGCAGTTGTCCCGGCTGATCCCGAGGACCTCGGTCTCAAGGGCGTCGAACTCCGGCTGTAGATCGGTGAATTCCAGGGCCTCGATGACGCACCCGGGCGTGTCGTCTTTGGGATAGAAGTAAAGCACGACGTTCCTCTTCCCCAAGAAATCCTCGAAGTTGACCCGCTCCATGTCCGCATCGGGCATGGAGAACAGGGGGGCC
>JARRNE010000576.1:0-3517 GCA_037385305.1 Chromatiaceae bacterium
GGCTCGACGGCGCCCTCCGTGGCGCCGACGGTCCTGGCGACCCGCACCCGACCCGTCGATAGATCTCCCAGCTGAGCCACAGTGCTAATCGCCTTGCGCGATGGATAATGGGGTGAAGTTATGCAATATGTCTCGAGCTCCTGGCACACGCTGCAATATGGCGGGCCACTTGTCTACCCTTTGTTGCTGTTGGCTGTGCTCACGGTGGCGATATTGCTTGACAAGACGTACGTCTATTGGCGCTTTACGAGGCCATCCTCTGCCCTGTTGGGCCTGATCGAGCATGCAGGCAATTGGAGTGATCTGGAACGGGAGGTCTCGGTCAGTAATCCCCATCATCATTTCGTGCGTTTCATCCGGGTGATTCTTCAGAACCGGTCAGAACCCGCCTGGTGGGCGGAATCACGCGCAAGTGATGAGGCCCAATATGTCGAGCAGGCGCTCAATCGCGGGCTATGGGTGCTCGAAACCATTGTCACTGCGGCCCCCTTGCTGGGCTTGCTGGGCACGATTTACGGGATGATGCACGCCTTTAATCTCTTTGGCAGTCATGGTCTGGTCGATCCGAAGGGAGTGACTTCGGGGGTGGCCGAGGCGCTGGTCGCCACGGCCATTGGCCTGGTGATCGCCGTGATCGCGCTCTTCGGTTTCAACTACTTCTCCCGCTTACAGACGCGTACGATGGACGAAATGGAACGAATCGGTACGCGCCTGTTTGACCGGCTGCGCCTGGATACGGAAAGGGCCCGGGACCATCCATGAAGCTGCGGCGAGTAAGGCAAGCGCGCAGAGGGCGCATCGAGATCATTCCCATGATCGATGTCATGTTTTTCTTGTTGGCGACATTTATGCTGGCTTCTTTGTCCATGGAAAACCTGCATTCCCTGCCGGTGGACTTGCCCAAGGGCACTGCCGCCAAGACCCAGCCAGTCGCGCCTGCTACGGTGACGGTCACGCGCGACAACCGGATCTATCTCAACAAGGAGCAAGTGACCTTGGGGAGCTTGACTGCAACCTTGCAGACACTCTTGCGGCGACAACACCAGACATCGGTCATCGTAGCCGCAGATGAGGCATCGAAGCAGGGAGTGGTCGTCCAGGCCATGCTGGCCGCCCGCCGAGCAGGGGTCGAGCACTTCCTGATAGCAGTCCGGCCAAAATGAGGGCACAGTTCATCTGGGCTCGGCCGCCACCTGACGACCCTGCGCGCAGGCTGGTCTGGGTGGTGCCCTTTGCCTGTTTACTGGTCTTGCTCTTCATCCTGAGTGTCGCACATTGGCTGGCTCGCAGCGGTTCCCGAGCCACGCTGCCGCCAGCTGATGCCCGTATCTACGAATTGCCCCCCGCAAAAGGATCTCTGGCTACTCCCCATCCCGGACACTACCATCGGCACCCCGCTTCCCCGGTGACCCGGCCTGCAACCAGGCCGTCCCGGGCACAGGCCCATCGGCCGGCGCCTGCCCCGTTACCCAAGCCTCGTGCCTCGGTCCATCTCCCTCCGGACATGAGGGCGCGGCTACCGATTCCCCGGACTGGCACTGACTCGCACGACCTTCGGCCGCCTTCACCCCTTCGGTCACCCAGCAGGGACTTATCAGAGCGACCTCTCAACTTGGCGCGTTTGGAGCAACAGATGCACGAGGCGGTCGCCGCGGCCGTCAGTCGCTCTGAGCTGCCTCAAGTCCATGATCCCGACACACTGACCGCCCGTTATTACCTGGCCTCGGTGCTGCGGAAATTGCAGCGTATCGGGGATATGAACTACTCCTACGATGAGGTCGGCGTATGCCAGGTGCGGCTCGTCATCGGAGCTCATGGAGAGCTCTTGGGCTATCGTTTATTGGCCTCTTCGGGGAATCCCACCTTGGATCGGGTCGCGGAGCAGATTGTCCATATGTCGGCGCCCTTCGCTCCTTTCCCAGCCGACCTGAAAAGGCAAACTGACCGTATGAAGCTGCAAGTCACCATGGACTTTGAAGGCTATCGAAATCTGTATGCACGGTGATCGCTGAGCAGCGGCGAGAGTCGCAGTATCTGGCCGAGCGGCCCGAAGGAGACATCGAGTCCGGTGACATTGCCGAAATCAGCGACTTTTCGGACGCCGTTCGTGACCGATTCTACCGACCGATCAAACGGCACGTGACGCTTCGTATGGACGCTGACCAGCTGGAGTGGGTGCAGAGCTCAGGGCGGGAAGTACCAAACACGCAGCAAGGTGATTAACGCGATAACTCAGCAGCAGGGCCAGGGTCGGGTGCGGGCCGTCAGGACACGCCGTCAATACCTCCGTGTAGGCTCGACTAATCACCCGCAGCAATGCCGCGTTGCGCGAATGTGTGAGACAACACCAGGATCAGGCACGCAAGGTCAACGACGGAGCTTGGTGACCCTCCCATCGCGCAACCCTCTTCTACCTGCTCATGCCGAGGGTGGAGACCAGCCGACGCCAGCTAGCTCAGTCGGTAGTGGCGATCGTCGCACGCGACCCGCGCATGCCACTCCGCCGGTGCACGCATGAGCGCAAAGTCCAGGTCACTCGGGATGATCTTGGGCCAGCGCAGCCGCTGCCCGCGCACACCGTGCTGCTTCCAGACCCACTCTTCGAATTTGCACTGAAGCTCCCAGGGACCTTCTGCGCGCAGCCTGCCCAGGCTGTGATAGGGGGCGTCGATCTTGACGCTCAGCTTCCCGTCAAACAGGGTGGCCTTCAGCATGACGCCGGGTCCTCTGCAAATGCGTTGGCCAAGTGAGAGCTTGCTGCGGTCTTCGTGGACCCTGCCGCCGCGGGGGGCCACACCCCATGGCAGCAGCGCCCCGGGCGTGCCTTTGTCGGCTCGCCTTCGGTCCGCCCGCGGTTTGCCCCCCGCGCGGCCGCCCTACCATTGGGAAAGCCGAGCGGGCATGTCGAGCTGGTAATAGAAGACACGCAAGTAGCCCCCGAAGATGGCATACAGCACCTGGCGAACCGGCAGAAGAGCCGGTACCCAGCGCGAAGGCTGGGCGACCAGATAGATCAACCCCGTCGCTGTCATTCCAAGCTGCAAGAGGTCGTGTGGCGTCGATCCTGCCTCCGCCGCTCTGTTTGGATAAGTGCGACAACCGGTGTTTGGTGGTTCATCGCGCCAGACATCACCCTCGGTGATGCACCTTGAAACGCAGGCGAAAACCGCGCCAACTGAGGCAAGCGCCAGGAAATTCAGAGTATTAGCGAGACATGCCTACAAGGGCGGGCGAAGCACTGTAAAGACCGTTTTACATGCGCCCGTGAGCTGGACCGGGTCGGCGCGCTCGTGCACGCCTGGGAGCATGCGCGGGAGCACAGCAAGCATCCCGGCAAGGCGCTGCATCACGGGGGCCACGTCTTCGAGCTCTGTGCGGCCTATGCCGCCATTGGGCACGCCATTCCCGCCTCGGACCTTTCCATTGCGAAGGCGGAAACGGAGCGCCCGACGGCTCCCATACCCCGCGGCCAGACCCCAAACCCCCGGTACTTCGCCTCTTACCGCCAGCGCGCGGC
>JARRNE010000576.1:3584-6268 GCA_037385305.1 Chromatiaceae bacterium
ACAGGAGCGGCAAAATGCGTTCAATCCCGCCTGCGGGACTTCAGCCAGCGTTGGTCCCGCGCCACCTCCCGTTGGAAGCGAGGCGCCGCCCCCCTGCACGGGGTGCGCGTGATCGAGCACCACAAGGGGTTCAGCCGCAAGGCATTGTTTGCGCCCCTCCCTGCGCGGGAGAGCAGCGAGGGTGGGCGATAGTGCAACGGAGGCGAAGCCGGCTGCCGCGGCCGGACGTAGAGACTCTCCCCTGAACCTGGGCCAGCCGATACGACTCCGGGCGCCCGGGCCATTCCGGTTGCCGGATTCCGGAGGATCCGCCCCTGCCTTGCCCTTGGCAAAGAATGCCTCTAGGGTAAGAAAATAGAAGATTCCTCAAGAACCGTTCCGACGCCCGCCGGGGTTCGAGTATGTCCCGGCGGTCGGTCGGAACCCCTGGCGAGTCCTCGCCGCACTTCGGGAGGTTCGGACCCAAGTCCGCCCCCCAATGAAGCGAAAGACCAACCGGCCATGCCATCCGATCAGCCCCTCAAGATCGCCGTGCGCGATCTCACCAAGGTATTCGGCTCGGAGCCCGACAAGGCCCTCGCCCTGCTGAACGAAGGGAAGACGAAGCAGGAGATCTACGAGAAGACGGGACAGGCCGTCGGCGTGGCCAAAGCCACCTTTGGCGTCTACGAGGGCGAGACCCTCGTGATCATGGGACTGTCCGGCAGCGGCAAATCGAGCCTGATTCGCTGCATCAACCGGCTCAACGAGCCGACCGCCGGAGAGATCATCCTCGACGGCCAGGACATCACCAAGCTGCACCAGAAAGACCTGCTGAGCCTTCGTCGCAAGCGCTTCGGCATGGTCTTCCAGCACTTCGCCCTGTTTCCCCACCGCAGCATTCGCTCCAACACCGAGTATGGCCTCGAGATCCAGGGCGTGGCGGCGGAGGAGCGAAGGGAGCGGGCCCTCAAGGCCCTCAAGCAGGTGGGCCTCGAGGGCTGGGAGGACGCCCTGCCCGGGCAGCTCTCCGGTGGGATGCAGCAGCGCGTCGGGCTCGCCCGGGCGCTCGCCGTCGATCCCGACATCCTGCTGATGGACGAGGCCTTCTCGGCCCTCGATCCCCTCATCCGGCGGGACATGCAGCAGGAGCTGGTCGCTCTGCAGGGCGAGATGCACAAGACCATCATCTTCATCACCCACGACCTGGACGAGGCGCTGTTCCAGGGCAACCGGATCGTCCTAATGAAGGACGCCCGCATCGAGCAGATCGGCACGGCGGAGGAGATCCTCTCCAGCCCGGCTACGCCTTACGTGGAGCGCTTCGTCGAGGAGGTGGACAAGTCCAAGGTATTGACGGTCAGCGCCGTCATGCAGCGGCCGCGGACCGTGGCCTATCCCGCGGACGGGCCGCGCACCGTGCTGCGCAAGATGGAGGAGGAAGGCTTCAGCCTGCTCTGCGTGGTCGACACCGACCACAGGCACCGGGGTGTCGTCCGGGACGCGTCCGCCCTTCAATCCGCCCAGCGCGGCGACAAGACCATCATGTCCATCATCGAGCCCGGAATCGCCCCTCTGGCCCCGGATGCCCCCCTGCGCGACCTGGTGCCGGTGCTGGCGGAGACCCCGATGCCCGCACCGGTGGTGGACGAGCGCGGGAAGCTCCTGGGTGTGGTGGTGCGTGCCTCCCTCCTGCGCGGGCTTGCCACCGGCATCGCCGTCAGCGGCGCTGAACCTACCGAGAAGGCCGCCTGATGGATATACCACAGCTCCCCCTTGCGGAATGGATCGACTCGGGGCTGGAGGGCCTCACCGATCAGTTCGCCGGCGCCACACGGGCCATCTCCAACGTCATCGAGACGGGAATCGACGCCACGGTCAGCGGCCTGATGTGGCCCCAGCCCTGGGTCGTCATCGGCATCTTTACCCTGATCGCCTGGCGTATCGCGGGCTTCCGGGTCGCCCTCTTCACGGTGCTTGGCCTAGGCTTACTGTGGAATCTGCAGCTCTGGTATCCCACCATGCAGACCCTGACGCTGGTGACCATCGCCACTCTGATCGCGGTAGCCATCGGAACCCCCCTCGGGGTTCTCGCCGCCCTGTCGCGCAACGCCTATCGGGTCATCTTCCCGATCCTCGACTTCATGCAGACGATGCCGGCCTTCGTCTACCTGATTCCGGCGATCCCCTTCTTCGGACTCGGGCCAGTCTCCGCCGTCTTCTCCACCGTCATCTTCGCCATGCCTCCCGCGATCCGGCTGACGACGCTCGGGATCCGCCAGGTCCCGCCGGACCTGGTCGAGGCCGCGGACGCCTTCGGCTCCACCAAGGCTCAGAAGCTGATCAAGGTCCAGCTCCCCCTCGCCGTACCCACCATCATGGCCGGTATCAACCAGACGATCATGCTTGCCCTCTCGATGGTCGTCATCGCCGCCATGATCGGCGCAGAAGGTCTCGGCGGGAAGGTATGGACCGCGATCCAGCGCAATGAGGCCGGGATGGGATTCCAGGCCGGTATCGCGGTCGTGATCCTCGCGATGATCCTCGACCGCATCACCCAGCGGATTGCCCGCGCCAACACACCTGCTCAGACATAAGGAGACCCCCCACCATGAAGATCCAGCGTTTGCTCTGGACGGCCGCCTGCGCCCTGGTGTTGACCGCCTGCTCAGGCCAATCCGGAGAAGAGGCCGGCAAGAGCGGTC
>JARRNE010000577.1:0-3749 GCA_037385305.1 Chromatiaceae bacterium
CGGGCAGATGGGTGTTGTCTCCTTCGGTCTGCGCAGAGGTTGGGGGTATCGGAAGAGGGATCAAGACAGCCATGGTTACGGCGCCGGCAGCGGGCCAAAAGGGGCCGCCAGCGTCGGCTGCTATGGCTGGCCGACCGAGCGGACCTCTTCGTCTGCCTCCGGCGACTCCAGCTCCAGCCGCAGGTCCTTGACCTTGCGGGTCAGCGTGTTCCGGCCCCAGCCTAGAAGGCGTGCGGCCTCCTGACGCCGACCCCCCGTATGTTCAAGGGCCGTCTCGATCAAAGTCTGCTCGAAGGCGGGCAGGGCCGTATCCAGGAGGGCGGTCTGACCCTGTTGGAGGCTGCTCCGGGCCCATCGTCGCAGCGCGACCTGCCAGTGGTCGTCGTGCGCGCCTTCCTCAATGGACCCGGTGAGCTCGGGCGGAAAATCGTCCGGGTGAATTTCCTTTCCCGAGGCCATGACCGTCAGCCATCGGGCGGTGTTCTCCAGCTGACGGACGTTGCCCGGCCAGTCCAGGCGCTGGAGGGTATCCGCCGCACTGATGGTCAACAGCTTGGTCTCGCAGCCGAGCTCAGCAGCCGCCTGGGCAAGGAAATGGCGCATCAGAAGAGGGATGTCTTCCCGCCGCTCCCGCAGAGCCGGGAGATGAATGCGAATGACGTTCAGTCGGTGGAAAAGGTCTTCCCGGAACCGCCCCTGACGAACGAGGTCTTCGAGGTGCTGGTGAGTGGCCGCGATGATCCGGACGTCCACCTTGATGGGGGCAACCCCGCCCACGCGATAGAACTCGCCGTCGGCGAGGACGCGCAGGAGCCGTGTTTGGAGCTCGGCGGGCATGTCGCCGATCTCATCCAGGAAGAGGGTCCCGCGGTCGGCCTGCTCGAAACGGCCTTCGCGACGGGTATGGGCACCGGTGAAGGCGCCGCGCTCATGCCCGAAGAGCTCGGACTCCAACAGGTCGCGCGGGATGGCCGCCATGTTGAGGGCGACAAACTGCTGTGCCGAACGCGGGCTGTGGCGGTGGAGCGCCCGAGCCACGAGCTCCTTGCCGGTGCCGGACTCACCGTTGATCAGCACGGTGATATTCGAGCGTGCGAGGCGACCAATGGCGCGGAATACCTCCTGCATCGCGGGCGCCTCCCCGACGATGTCGGGAGCTCGGGGTACCGGCTCCAGGGCCGCTACGCCGCTCGGAATGCGCTGGCGGCACGCCCGACGGACCTGCTCCACCGCCTCGTCCAGATCGAAAGGCTTCGGCAGGTATTCGAAGGCTCCACCGTCGAAAGCCGATACGGCGCTGTCCAGATCGGAGTGGGCCGTCATGATGATGACCGGAAGGTCTGGATAGCGCGCCGTGATTTGCCGCAGCAGGTCCAGGCCGTCGATACCGGGCATGCGCACGTCCGACAGGATCACGTCCGGCCGCTCCCGCTGCAGCGCCTCCATGACGCCGACGCCGTTGGAGAAGCTGGTGGCGTCCAGCTCGGCCTTTTGCAGGGCGCGCTCCAGCACCCAGCGTATGGAACGATCGTCGTCGATAACCCATACCCGCGGTGCCCTAGTCATGCGCTGTCTCCAGGGGGAGATAGACGAAGAACTGCGTTCTTCCGGGTCGGCTCTCGCATTCAATCAAGCCGCCGTGCTGGTTGATCAGCTCCTGGGCAATGGGGAGCCCGAGGCCCGTGCCCCCGGGTTGCCCGGAAACCATGGGGAAGAAGATGCGATCCTGGAGCTCCCGTGGGACGCCGGGACCGTCGTCCTGAAGCTCCACCCGCAGAACGAGTCGGTGGCGGTGGGCGCCGATGGTGAATTGGCGCAGGACGCGAGTCCGCAGCCCGATGTGGCCCGTCGCACCCGCCGCAGCCACCGCGTTCCTGAGGAGATTCAAAAGGGCCTGGATGAGGCGGTCAGGGTCGGCCTTCAGCTGGGGAATGCTTGGATCATAGTCCCGGGCGATCTCGGGTCCACCCGGCGACTCGGCGAGCACCAACCCCCGCACGTGCTCCAGCACGTGATGGATATTGACCGTTTGCTCTTTAGGGACGCGGTTGGGACCCAGCATGCGGTCCATCAAGGCCTGCAGGCGATCTGCCTCGTCGATGATGATGTGGGTGTACTCGCGCAGCGCCTTATCCGGCAGCTCGCTCTCCAACAGCTGGGCGGCCCCCCGGAGGCCGCCGAGGGGGTTCTTTATCTCATGTGCCAGCCCCCGCAGCAGGGCTTGGGTGGCCTGATGCTGCGAGATCAGGTGCTCTTCCCGGGTAATGCGCAGCTGGCGGTCGACCTGATGTAACTCCATCAGCATCTCGGGCGGTGCCTCGAAATGGTGCAGCGGGAGCACCGTGCAGTTTACCCTGATGGTGCGTCCGTCGGCGATGAGGAGGTTGACCTCGCGCTCGGTGAAGGGATGGCGCGTGGTCAGGGCAGCGTGGAGGCGTCTGTCCAAATCCGGGCATGGAACCAGATCTTCCGCCCGCAGACCGAGCACGTGGCGGGCACTGACCGCAAACATGGCCTCGCCGGCGGGATTCATGTAGGTGAGCCGCAACTGGCTATCAAACAGCAGCACGGCCGTGCTCAAATTTTCCAGGATCAGCTTCTCGAGGCCAGTCTTCCCCGTACTCCGCGCCATCGTGTGAGCTCCTGACTGAATGGACGTTCCTCGCGCAGGGGCCCCGCGAGGGCAGCGACTTGCATGGTCCGCGGGCGCTGACGCCATGGCCATGAACTCAGCCGTCCCTGCCTACGCTAGGCTTGGCTGCGACTCGGGGCCTTGCGCTGAGCGCCTGCGGTCAGCACCACAGCGCCGGTTGCGGTATCCGCCAAGGTCTAAGCAATAATTGCACCATTGGAATCCCACGGGGCCTGGCCTGGCCGACGGCGATGCCTGTCCAGCCTGACACCGCCTTGGGAAACACGCCTGCACCCTCCTGCTTGCTGGTGATCTCAGCGTTGCAGCGGGCTGCGGTTGTCCCGGGCAAAGCTCGGGCTGCAGAGTGGTCAGTGCAGGAGGGCGGGACCTGACGGAGAGCGGGCCATTCGGCGCAGCGCCGAACGCATCTACCCCGCGGATGATCGACGGCTATTTTGGCAACGGAGTGCGAAGATTGAAGTCAACAGGCGGCGTCGAGGCGACGGTATTGTCCTGGGCGTCGAGAAGGTCCGCTTGAAGCCGGTGGCTCCCAAGCGGCAGCCCCTTCAGGGCAAGCTGAGTGCCCTGGACCTTACCGGGCACCGGTTGGCCGTCCAACATGAGACGCAGATGTTGGTCGGGCGGCATGGCGGGGTCGATGAGCAGACGAACGGGAATCACGCCCGCTGGATCGCGGAAGGTTTGATTTTCTTCCGGGCTTACGATCTGGAACGACTTATAGGCACCGGTGCCGGGGGACGAGCGCGAGGCTTGGTCACTGGATGAGGAACCATTCCCGGTCGTTTCCGGGGCATCGCGCCCCACTGTAACCGGCACCGGCTGAGCCCCCTCGACAGGCTTGTCCGAGTAATGGGTGCGGCCCTGCTGATCCACCCACTTGTAAACGGCCGCCCCGCCGAGGGCGGGAAAGGTCAAGAGCAGCAGCAGGGATAGCCAGCGCATGGAGACAGCATAGTGTGCGCTGCCGTTGGGCTCAACCAGCAACGCCCCTTGCGGGGCGTGTACTGGTTCACAACTCTGGCAATTGGGGGGGTGATTGGCACTATGGCTCAGCTGGGAGATCTATCGACGGGTCGGGTGCGGGTCGGCAGGACCG
>JARRNE010000578.1:0-2672 GCA_037385305.1 Chromatiaceae bacterium
GAGACAAGGTGCTGGGCGACAAGATCGGCTCCCAGATCAACACGGGCGGCGGCGCCTATTTCGGCGGACCCGTCTCGGCAGGCGGTAATGTCATCGGACGTGATCAGGTTGTGACGGAGGGCGTGGCCGCGGGTGATCTGGAGGTGCTTTTCGCGCCTTTGCTGGCCCTCGTGGCGGAGCAGGCATCGTCTGAGAATCGGGCCGCAGCCGTTCAGCAGGTCCAGGACCTGAAAGCAGAGGTGGCGAAACGCGAACAGGCGGATGACAGCCAGATCGCGACCATCGTCGATGGACTGGTGGCCCTGGTGCCGAAGGCCGTTGGTGCTGTCGTGAGCACATTCGCGATGCCAATCCTTAGCGGGATTGCCGGACCGGCGACCAAATTCGTGTTGAATCGTCTGCAGCGGAAATGACCGTGGCCCTGCGGCGAAGACAGTCGCGTAAGGGGCTTGCAGGCGGTACTCCCATCACCCTGACGAGACGACGGCCAAGAGCCCCGGTCGTGAGCGCGACTCGTTTCTCGCCCTGGGGTGGGATCAACCCCGGCCGCGGCGCGGGGAACACTCCAGCGGTTTGAGGGGACGACGGTCTGAGCGGGCGAAACCGAAGGTAGCGAGCAATGGGAACCGATCAGGACGAAGTGGAGGCGTTGCGGCGACAGATCGCCGAGCTCGAGGCCCGCCTCGCTGCCAAGGAGAGCCGCCCCGAGGGATCGGGTGAGCCCAGCGTGCAGCCGACCGGTCCCGATGCGGGTCACACCGGACCGGGATCCCGCGTCGCAACCCAGGGCGGCGCCGTCTTCGAGGGTATGGTTCGGGTCCGCAGCGGCAATGTGGTCGGCCGTGATTTCATCCAGCACATCACGCAGATCATCCAGGCCGGCGAAGATCCCGAGGAGGCGAAATCGATCATCGCCCTCTATCTGGAGGCGCTGGTCGCCGACCTCTCGGGCCTCAAGCTCGGCGAGATCGACGTGGCGGCCCAGGACACGAGCCGTGAGCCGCTGCAGCTCGCCGACGTCTATGTAGCCCTGGACACGACACTGTCGATCCCTGTAGAGGTGAAGCTGGCGGAGTGGCTGCAGCGGGATCGCAAGCGCACGTCCGATGGGCCGCACGAGCCGCGCGACACGCGCCCGGTTTCCGCCCTCGAAGCCTTGGCTGCCCACCGCGAGCTGACCCTGCTCGGCAAGCCCGGCAGCGGCAAGAGCACTTTCGGTGCGCGCGTGCTGCTGGCGCATGCCCAAGCCTGGCAAGGCCACGAGCGCGTGCTGGATCACTTGGGCGATGCCTGGACCCACGGTGCCTTGTTCCCCATCCGCGTTGTCCTGCGCCGGTTCGCCGAGCAGCTTCCGGCGGGCGACCAGCCGGCACGGGCCGGCGACCTCTGGGACTTCGTGCGTCGGGATCTGGAGGCGAGTGGATACGGGCTGTCCGATCGGACCATGGAATACGTGCGACGCATCGCCCGCAACAGCGGTGCTCTCATGCTGCTCGACGGTCTCGACGAGTGCGGCAGTGGCGACACGCGGGAGCGGGTGCTCGCTGCGGTGCGTGAAGGCATGCGTTCTGCCGGGGCAAAGTGCCGCTTCCTGCTGACAGCCAGGCCTTATGCCTGGCCCGGGGGGGAGGTCCCGGAGGAGGGGGTCTACGCCCTGGCCGATCTGAGCGATGCGCAGATCGAGCAGTTCATCCGGGGCTGGTACCAGGCCCTGGTCAGTCGCCGCTGGCTCTCGCCCGGCGAGGGCGAACGCAAGATGACTGACCTGCTGGCCGCGCGCTGGCGCCCGGATCTGGCACCGTTGGCGCGGAACCCCTTGCTCCTTACCCTGATGGCCACCCTCCACGCCAACCGCGGGCGGCTCCCGGATGATCGGGCGGACCTCTATGACGAGTCGGTCCATCTGCTGATCCTGCGGTGGAACCGCCAAGTCGGCGCGGACAAGGCGTTACTCGACGAGCTGGCGATCCCGACGCTGAAGCTCTCGGATCTGCGCGAGGTGCTGGAGGAGCTGGCGTTCAAGGTCCATGAGGAGAGCGCGACCCAGGAGCTGGGCGCAGAGGGGACCGCAGACATCGGCGAGGACCGGCTCGTGCGGGCCTTTCGGCCGCTGCTGCAAGGCAGCCGGGACAAGGCCGCCGTGGTGGTCGATTACATCGAGAAGCGGGCGGGGCTCCTGGTGGGGCAGGGCGAGAAGGACGGCGAGCGACAGTTCACCTTCCCCCACCGCACGTTCCAGGAGTTTCTTGCCGCCTGTCACCTGGCGGCGAAGGACGATTTCCCCGCCGAGTGCGTCCGGCTCGCCCGGGCTGCAGCGGGTCACTGGCAGGTGGTGCTGCCATTGGCCGCCCGCGTTGCGAAAGCCGAGCGTGGTGCCAGCGCTGCCGATGAGCTGATCGGAGGCCGCTCCGTTGCGGAGCAGAGGAAACGCAAGCAGCCTGATGTGGACGACTGGACCTGCGCCCTGCTCGCCGGAACGCAGCTTCAGGAGATCGGCCTGGGCGCCGTCCGCAAGCGGGAGCGCACCACCGCGATCACAGCACGCGTCGCCGACTGGATTGCCGCGTCCCTTCCGGTCCATCCGGACGAGGGTGGCCCGCCTGCCGTGCAGCGCGCCCATGCCGGCGACGTGCTTGCCGCCCTGGGCGATCCGCGCTTTGACGCTGGACGCT
>JARRNE010000579.1:0-468 GCA_037385305.1 Chromatiaceae bacterium
ACGGCACCGGAGGCCATCCCGGCGATGCAGAGGGCAACGAACATTTGGTGCGCCGGATCATGCAGGGGGAACAGCAGAATGGCCGCCGTGCCCCAGGTGGCTCCGGAGAGCAGGGCCCCAGCCAGCGCGAGACGGCGCCAGAAGGCCTCGTCTTGGTCGAGGCTCTTTCGCGCGCGGTAGCCGAGCCAAGTCCACAGCCGCACGCCGCTTACCAGATAGATGGATCCCAGCCAAAGAGCGACACGCAGGGTGTCGATCACCGAAAGCTGAACAATGGCGAGGGAGGTAGCGACGATGAGGACGGTGACCAGGGATGACGGCAGCGCCTCGTAAAGACCCTCGACCAGATCGCCGCCCGGTCCATCTTTCTCAGTCGAAGTTGTCGGCGTGGGCATTTGGAGATCAACAGGGCCGGGTTCGCGCGCCGGGCATTGGCGCTAAATCTCAGCTGTCGGCGAGAGCTCGGAC
>JARRNE010000579.1:569-3223 GCA_037385305.1 Chromatiaceae bacterium
AAGAGTGGTGCCAGGGAAGGGGCTCTTTGGATTCAGGGCATAGAGATCGGCTGCAGGCCCAAAACGTCGGACCGGAGGGGGGCGCCGCAGCTAGGGTGGCGTGCCGCACTGGAGGGCGCAGCGAGGGGTGGGGGTCTTGCCTATGACGCGGATCGTCTGTTCTTGCCGACAGATTGCGGCTTAGGCGTTATGGCGTGACGTCGGCGACTCCTGTGGAGCCCCAATGGTGACGTCGCCCGTAGGGGGAGCGATCAATGGAAAGGGGCCGCCGGGTGCAACTCGCGATGCTGTGATTTCATGGCACGGAGCTCGCGCGCTCTCAAATCAGTCCCGTTTGGTGGGTTGATGGGCGCCGCTCGGACCACGGAAATCGCCCAGGGGGCGCCTGAAGGTATCGCCGAAGGGGTAATCCACCAGCGCCCTGCGGGCGGTGGTCACGTCCGTTCCGGAGTCCAGGGGAATGAGGGGCAGCGAGGCGATGAAGACGGCCCCGCTAACCAGGGAGGCGGTGAAGGTCACCGGGCGAACGACGACGGCATCAAGTATCTTGGCGCCCGCAGTGGGCGATCCCGCGATCTCCGAGGGGGCTGCGGGGCCGGCAGCCCGCACGGCCGCGCTCTCCGCGGGCAGGATGGGCGAGGCCGCGCAGCAGCCGCAGGTCAGAACAACAGCCGCAAGCGTCTTCTTCGTCAGCATGGCGAGTCCTCGGGTGGGATAATGGCAGGGTCTCGGCATGAGGCCTCCGCCTCGGATGCAAGCTTAGGCGATTTCTGTCAAGTCTCATACTGCCTTGCTTGTCTTTGCGTCCCCCTTCGGCGTCGCATCGTCAATCACATGGAACGACTATGCTCCTGACAACGCTCCTTGAAGGGGAACGAAAATCCCGCGCCATCCGGTACAAGATTTTCCGGCAATCGCCTTGGCGATTAGCGCTATCCCGCAGCTGTGCGCAAGGGGTCGGGTACGGGCCGTCGAGACACGCCGTAAATGCGTTCCGTGCAGGCTCCACGGCGCCCTCCGTGGCGCCGAGGGTCCCGCCGGCCCGTACCCGACCCCCGTCTTAATTTTCAGCTGAGCCACGACGCTAATCGCCATCGCCTTAGCCGCACTGCAATGGACTTTCCATCCGCCGCCGTCCTCCTGGGATCAGGGCTGCTGACGGACACGCTTGGGCCGCGGGCGCTGCGGGCCCTGGTGCGGCTGTCAGGGATGCTGCTGATCATGATGGCCGTCCAAATGCTGATGGACGGTCTCACGGCCTACCTGCACAGCATCGGGTCGGGGTGCGGGAGCGGGGGAGCCGATAGCGTCTCGGAGGAACTCGAGGATGCGATCATCCAGCCAATAGCGGGGTCGCCAGGGCCGCAGGCCCGAGACAAAGCCGACGTGTCCTCCGTGCTCGGCAAGCTCCAGAATGACCCCGGGTCCGAGCTCTGCGGCACCTGGGACTGTATGGCGAAACATGAACGGGTCATCCGCGGCATGCAGGATCAAGGTGTTGACACGGATGTGGTGCAGCAACGGCCGACAGCTACAGCGCCCGTAGTACTCATCGGCGCCGGCGAAGCCATTGAGGGGGGCGGTCACCCGGTCGTCGTAGTCGAAGAAGTCCCCGATCTCTTCGAGATCGATGGTCAGCGGTGACGGGAGGCGGGCAAATTTGGCCCGGTAGGAGCTTTTGAGCCGGCCCAGGAGATAGCGCTGGTAGAGTCGGGACGCCCCGACGCCCAGTCGCAGCATGGCATCGCGCAGCACGAAGGGGACGGAGACGGCAACGGCCGCCTGCAGGCGGGACCGGTCGGACTCGCCCAGGTGCTTGAGCAGGAGGTTTCCTCCGAGGGAAAAGCCGACGGCGGCCGCGGCCGGACCCTCCGGCGTGCGCGCGAGGTGATCAAGCACGGCGACCAGGTCTTCGGTCGCGCCGGAATGGTAGCTCCGCGCCAAGCGATTCGGCTCGCCGCTGCAGCCGCGCAAGTGCATGAAGACGGGGCGGAAGCCCGCGGCCGTTAGGGCCGCAACGGTAGCCGCAGCATAGTGGGACCGGAGATCCCCTTCGAGCCCGTGGATCACGAGCACCCTGGGGCCGGATGCGCTGGTCGTCGCGAGGTCGATGAAGTCCCCGTCCGCCAGCTCGACGCGCGTGCGGCCAAGTCGCAGAGTCTGGCGCCGGCGGAAGAGGCTGGGCCAAAGCGTCTGGGCATGGGCCCCGGGTAACCACCAGGCGGGCCGGAACGAGCTGGACTTCAACTGACCCATCGTCGCGCCTCAGCGCAATCGGCAGCTCTGGGGCATCGTCGGGCGGGTCGCCCTCCGCTGTAAGGAGGGTGTCACGCGCAAGGGCAAGCGCGGGGGAACGGGGCTGTCGGACATCGACGGTTATTGGGAGGGGCTGAACGGCATCGCGTTGAAAGAAGCTTACCACGCACCTGCGCCGCGGCCGGGAGCGCGGGTGGAAACCGGGCTATGCGAGCAGCGCGGAGGGGTTCCGCGGCGAGCGACAATCCTGACTTGTCGCATGGTGCAGCTTAAGCTTGCACGGGAGATGGCGATTGGCGCTATCCCTCAGCTGTGCGCAAGGGGTCGGGTACGGGCCGTCGAGACACGCCGTAAATGCGTTCCATGCAGACTCCTCGGCGCCACGGAGGGCGCCGTGG
>JARRNE010000580.1:0-2645 GCA_037385305.1 Chromatiaceae bacterium
GCCCATGATCGGATTTGAACCGATGACCTCACCCTTACCAAGGGTGTGCTCTACCAACTGAGCTACATGGGCGGGGCCTTACTCGCCGTGCTGGAGCGGGTGATGGGAATCGAACCCATGTCATCAGCTTGGAAGGCTGAGGTTCTACCGTTGAACTACACCCGCTTTCAACCCGATGCGCGTCGTCTCGCCACCCCCCGGCGATCCGCTGCATGGTGGAGGGGGGAGGATTCGAACCTCCGAAGGCTGAGCCGTCAGATTTACAGTCTGATCCCTTTGACCGCTCGGGAACCCCTCCGAAGCAAGTGTCGCATCGTAATAAGCTCTGGAAAACCTGTCAACGGCATTGTGGGACGACTGGGCGGCCCCAGGGCAATGCTGCTAACATCCGCGCCCAGTGAACGGGCGGGGCTGATTCGGGGCAGTCAGGCTCGCCGTGACTGACGGCTAACGGTGATGGTGCCAGCGCCACCCCAGAAAATGTAAGTCGCTGGCGCCATGACCGTTTCCCTCACTCCGTCCCTCTCCCAGAGGGCGAGGGGGATGTGGAGCGCGGATTCGCGCGACTTTCATCAGTAACGGCCCCGGTTCCGGAGATCTCGATGGACGTAACCATCTTTGGGAGCGGCTACGTTGGCCTTGTAACCGGCGCGTGCCTCGCCGAGGTCGGCAACAATGTGCTCTGCATCGACGTCGACCCCGAAAAGATCGCGATCCTGAACCGGGGCGGCACGCCGATCTACGAGCCCGGCCTTGAATCCATGCTGCGGGCAAACCGGGAGGCCGGCCGCCTGTCCTTCTCCACCGATCCCGGGGAGGGGGTGAAGCACGGTCTCTTTCAGTTCATCGCCGTGGGGACACCGCCCGACGAGGACGGCTCCGCCGACCTGAAACACGTCCTCGCCGTGGCCCGGACCGTCGGGGAGCACATGGACTCCTATCGTATCCTGGTCGACAAGTCCACTGTCCCCGTGGGGACCGCGGACAAGGTCGCCGAGACGGTGCGGGAGACTCTGAGCGCGCGCGGGGTATCAGTCGAGTTCGACGTCGTCTCCAACCCGGAGTTCCTCAAGGAAGGCGCGGCCATCGACGACTTCATGCGTCCGGACCGCATCATCGTCGGCACGGACAACCCCCGGACCGCCGAGCTCCTCCGCGCACTCTATGCCCCGTTCAACCGAAGCCATGACCGAGTCATGGTCATGGACGTGCGCTCCGCCGAGCTGACCAAGTATGCCGCTAACGCCATGCTGGCCACCAAGATCAGCTTCATGAACGAGCTCTCGAACATCGCGGAGGCGGTAGGCGCGGACGTCGAGAAGATGCGCATCGGCATCGGGTCTGATCCCCGCATCGGCTATCAGTTCATCTACCCCGGCTGCGGCTACGGCGGGTCCTGCTTCCCCAAGGACGTCAGGGCGCTCGGGTACACGGCACGCGCCATCGGCTACGCACCCGAGCTGCTGGAGGCCGTCGAGGCGGTCAACAACCGCCAGAAGAACGTGCTTTTTCAGAAGATCAGCGCCTATTTCGACGGCGCGCTGGATGGCCGGACCATCGCAATCTGGGGCCTTGCCTTCAAGCCGAACACGGATGACATGCGGGAGGCACCGAGCCGGCGGCTCATGGAGTCCTTGTGGAACGCTGGGGCTCGGGTCCGCGCCTTCGATCCGGTCGCAATGGACGAGATCCTGCGAATCTATGGGGAGCGCCCCGACCTCGTGCTCGCCGATGACGCGATGGGCGCCCTGGACGGCGCGGACGCCCTGGCCATAGTGACGGAATGGAGCCAGTTCCGCAGCCCGGACTTCGGCGCCATCAAGGCGAAGCTCAAGCATCCGGTCCTGTTCGACGGGCGCAACATGTTCGACTCCAGGCTCGTGACGTCCAACGGCCTCATCTATCATTCGATCGGCCGCGTCCCGGCCGGTCCTGCTTGATGGCCCAAGCCTGGGCGCCATCCCGGGACAGGTAGGTCCGCGGATCCATCCCCTGGACATGATCCCTAACCCGGCGCAGTCCCTGCGCTTGACCGCTGAAGACGGAGGAGAACCAAATGATCAGAAGGCTCATCCCTTCCCTCGCAGTGCTCTCGGTTGCCTTCTCGGCAAGCGCCCATGCCACCACCTTCATGGATGCCCAATGGGCCGCTGCCCTCTGCGAGGCCTGGAACAAGTCGGACACCCTGACAACCAAGCTCGCCGGCTCCTGGATCAAGAACGACGCGAAGCGGGGTTACAAGATCATTCAGCTCTACCGCACCAAGTGCGGGGCGAAGAGCAGGGTGGAGCTGGATATTGCCGAGAAGAACGGAAAGGCGGAGTGCATCTACGGCGGGGCGGTCAAGCACCCCAAGCTCAATGACAGCGTCGACTACCTCATGCATGCCACGGACGAGGACTGGACCTGCATGGGCGAAGGCAAGTTCGGCTGCGGCGCCAGGGGAGCGATGATGACCGGCAAGCTGAAATTCGAAGGCCCCAAAATGGAGGCGATGGGCGTCATGGGTCCGTTTGACAGCTTCCTCATCCTGACCTGAAAGGTCCCGGAGGACAAGTCCTCCTGTCCGTAAGCACCCAGCGGCCGGGCTTGCCCGATCTGATTCGGGCAAGCTCGGCCGGACAGAGGACAGCAGGATCGGCTGG
>JARRNE010000581.1:0-2642 GCA_037385305.1 Chromatiaceae bacterium
TCGTCCGCGTACCGCGCAACGAATTCCTGCGCCTCATACCTGCCATAGAGCTGGGCGGCCCCGTTCCCAGGCGGAGACGCATGATCCGGTCCCACGAGGAAATGGCTGCAACCGAAGTTACGGTTGATGATGGCGTGCCAGAGGGCCTCCCGGGGACCGGCCATACGCATGGCAAGGGGCAGCAGCGACAGCGCGGTCAGCTCGTGGGGCAGGTGGCGCTGCAGCGCCTTGTAGCAGTGCACCCTGGCGTAATGATGGAGGTCGCCCGGCTTGGTCTCGCCAACCGCCGGGTGAATCAGGATATGGGCCTGGTGCTGCTTTGCGGCATCGATGATCAGGCGTCGATGCAGCTTGTGCATCACGTCGGTGGAATGGACCGCTATCACCCGCCGCCATCCCATCTTGCGGAATACCTGGCGCAGCTCCTCGGGGGTGTCCCACAGGTTTTCGAACTCGTGGTGCGCCGGGATCTGGATCCCCTCCAGGAGTCCAGCCACATAATGGGACCTTACCCGCTCGAACAGGTATCGAACGCCCGGGTGATCGGCGGAGCGGGTTCCGTAGACCTGCTGGGCCTCCCGGGCCTTGTCCGCCTCCCAGATCTCCTGCACGGTGAGCACTGCGGGCATGAAACCTTCCGGGTCCCGCAGTGCCAGCACCTGGCCCGGCTCCAGCTTTCCGGCCAGCTCCTCGTCCAGATCCAGCACAACCGGCATCGGCCAAACCGTGCCGTCCGGGAGGCGGCAGCGATTCACCACGGCCTCGTAGGTCGCTCGATCCATGAATCCCTCGAGGGGGTGAAACCCTCCACTGAGCAGGAGCTCCAAATCGCAGAGCTGGCGTTTTGTCAAGGTCAGGGAGGGGTAGGACAGGGAGGTCCTACGCAGATCTTCCGCCCTCGCCTCGCCGACCAGCAACTGAGACACAGCTGCGACCTTGTCCAGCGACTGGGCAGTTAGCGACATGTTCTGGTTCCTGATGAGTGAAGCGTCAAAGAGCCTTCGCCGCCACTGGGGAAGGTCGAGCAACAACGGTCCTGCTCGCTCGGATGGCACGCAGGGCTGAACACCCAGGCGCAAAGGCGGTCCCCGGGACCCCGGGGCACTGCGGCCGTCGCGTCCCGCGGTTGATCAAGCCTCGCCCGTCAGCCCAAATGCATCCCCCAGACAGGCAAGCAGCTCCCGCATCTCAAGCGCCATGATAGCGAATTCGGCATCGAAACGAGCGGCCTCGTCCTCAATTTCGGGGTCTAACGCCTCATCGGTCAGGGCGTCGGCAAACCGCAGACGCTTGAGCGAGACATCCTCCTGCATGACAAACGACAACCGCTCGCGCCAGCTCAGAGCCAGCTTGACCGCCTGCTTCCCGGCCCGCAGGTGGGTCGAGATCTCCTCGCCGCGAAGGTCCTGTCCCCGGCAGCGCACCACGGAGCGCTCGTCCTGTGCATCCCGCAGCTCGCATTCGTCTTCCAGGGTCAAACCCTCGGGCATTCGCCCCTCCGCGATCCACTGGGTCATCAGGTTGGGGGTCGCGCGCTCAGGCCGGGGCGGGTGTACCGGGAGTGACCCCAGCGTCTCTCGCAGCAGACTCGCCACCTCCTCGGCACCCTTCTCGCTCGCGGCATCCACCAACATCCAGGCGGCAACAGGATCCATATAGGCTCGCACCTGGCGGGAACGGGTAAATGCGCGAGGCAGCAGGTCGATGACGACCTCCTCCCGCAGACGCCTGCGCTCGGCGCGACCAACGTTGCGACCCTCCCGATCCTCCAGCTCGGCCACCTTCTCATCCACCGCCTCTGCGACCACGGAGGACGGGAGCAGGCGCTCCTGACGGCGCGCGCAGAACAGGAGGCACCCATTGGCCGCATGGACCAGGGCACCCTCCTCGTCACCGAAGGGAGGGTACCAGCCGAGGGTCACGGTCTCTGCGGGACCACAGGGTCGAAATCGGCGGGAAGAGAGCCGTTCCTCCAACCTCTCTGCGGCAATCCCTCGCGGCTCGATGAGTCTGAAAAAGCGAGCGTTCTTGAACACCGGTTCCCCTTGGTCGGCAAAGGGGAGGGATTATCCCGGAGAGGGCTGAAGTTGCAAAGGGGCCCCAGGGAAGCACGGCCTTATTCCTCTTCCGCAGAGGAGTCGTCCCCTCCCGCAGGGGCGGCGCTAACGGCCATGGCGTCAGCGCCACCCCAGAGAATGTAAGTCGCTGCCGCCATGACCGTCTCCCTCACCCCGTCCCTCTCCCGGAGGGCGAGGGACACGTGGAGCGCGCTGCGCGCGACTTTCGCGATAATGCACTCGGCGTCTGCTCAGGTCTCAAACCCCGCGGCGCCTTCCTCGGAATTCCCCAGGGTGCAGCGCTCGAGCTCGGCGATGACCTGGGCGCCGAGCAGGAGAATCAATGCGGCCTTTGTGGTCGCGGCGGCGGCCCGCCAGGGGGACTGCCTCACGGGACCACCGCCACCTTCGGCGGACGGCACCTCACGCGGACATGACTACCGGCAGGCGCCGGCTCCCCCAGCTCCCCGGTCTGGCCTCGAAGAGCCCGGCACAGGGGGTCCCGCAGGCGGCACATCGGCCCGCCGCATCGAGCCCCCAGGTCCCTAGCTGATACCAGTCCCGCCCGATCAGCAATGCACCGCA
>JARRNE010000582.1:0-2641 GCA_037385305.1 Chromatiaceae bacterium
CAGCGACCGTGACCGCCGATTCCGGGGATTGACCCGAAATCGGTCACGCTCAAACGGAATCAGCGGTCACCATCGCCCGGAATGGGCGGTCACGATCAAACGGAACGAGTGGTCACCTTCGCGCGGAATACGCAAAGATTGTATATCGCGCGCCAACCGACGATGCGTGGTCGGCAGCATGGGCATGGGCCGTCTCGTCCCCGCAGGGCTTGTCCCGTCTCGCATCCTGAGCACAGCGACACGCCGCTTAGGAACCCTGATTTTGCTTGTCGTGCACGGCCATCTGCCGTACATTGTGAGCATAACTTTTGCAATGGAGGCCCGAGATGTCGGGAACAACAGAGAGGACAAAGCCGGCCCGCGTCGAGCGGCTGGAGGCGCGGATCAGCAAGGAGCAGAAGCTACTTTTCGCCAAGGCGGCGGCGCTGGAGGGACGCTCGTTGACGGATTTCGTCGTCAGCAGCGCGCAGGAGGCCGCCAGAAAGACGGTGCGCGAGCACGAAATGCTCATCCTCAGCGCGCAGGATCAGGAGGCATTCGTTGCCGCCATGCTGGACAGCACGCCGCCCGGGAACAAGCTGCATGCCGCCGCGCGGCGCTACCTGGACCGCAGGGAGCCCTGATTGCCGGGCGCGTCCGCAGGGCCACCCCGAACGATCGCGCCCCTCGGTCCACAGCATGACCGAGCGGGTTTCTCCTGCGGGATCGAGGCGCTCCACGTGTACTTGCGCGAGCGTGCCCGCCAGGATGCGAGAAAGCGGATCGCCGCCCCCTTCGTGCTGTCGGCCGGTGAGGATACGAAGGTCATCGGCTACTACACGCTCTCCGCCATTAGCATCGTCCTGCACGAGCTCCCGCAGGAGATCGCCCGCAAGCTGCCGCGCTATCCCGTGATCCCGGCCACCCTACTGGGTCGGCTGGCGGTCGATTCCGCTCACCGCGGGGAGGGCCTGGGCGAATATCTGCTGATGGATGCGCTCTATCGCGCGTGGACACACTCCGCGACGATCGCATCCTTCGCGGTGGTCGTGGATGCAATCAACGAGGAAGCGCGGAGGTTCTACGCCCGTTACGAGTTCCGGCCCTTTCCGAAACAGGAGCGCCGGCTCTTTCTGCCCATGCAAAAGATACAGCTGCTGTTTCCGCAATAAGGCGGCACGACGCTTCCAGGGTGAACGCGCCGGTTGTTGCAGCAAGACGCCATTAGACGAGAACTGGCCTCCGCCGGCGGCGCCCTCCCGCGGGCGTTGCGTCTCGCGCGCTGACCCGCGAGCTTCCCGGTTTAAACTCATCGCCGCTGAAGCCTCGATCCGAGAAAGCATTTGGGCGTTGTCATCGTGTGCTGGTGCATCAGCATGCGCGGGACCCGGCCACAAGGCTTGGGCATGGCATGGGAGTCGGGATTCAATCGGGAATACTCATGCCGTCTTTTCACGGTGGGCGGGCGGACGGTTTCCTGTCAGGCCCGGTCCTCGAGACCATGCCAGATGCGCAGGATAACGATGGTGTCTTCGTGCAGGCGGTAGCGCAGGAGATAGCCGCGCTGACCGAAGGGAACAGAAAGCTCGCGGTCTTCCCTGCCCTCGATCCGCCGGCCGATGCCGGGCTGCTCCTGCAGCAGGTTGGCGGCCTTCCTCAGCATGGCGGCGGCACGGCGCGCCGCTGCCGGGTTATGGGGTTCGATAAACTCGCGCAGCCGGATCAGATCGCGCCTGGCGGCCTGTGACCAAACAAGCTTCAGGGCTCGGGATCGGGGCATGGGCCTTCCTCGTCCGTTCCCCAGCTATCGAGCCATGCACTCATGTCCTCGTGGCTCACGGACTTGCCTGTCGCCCGGTATTCGTCCCATGCCGCGTCGGCTTCACGATTGCGCCGCTCGATTTCTTCCTCGCGTTGGAGGTACTGGCCGATGGCCTCCTTCATCAGCCAGTGCGCAGAGCGCCGCCGCGCCTCGGCAAGCGCCTTGAGGCGGTCGCGGGTTTCATCGTCGAGCTTGATGCCCATGGTGGTTTTGCTCATCGATGGCCCGTTCCAATGGTTGCACCTCTTACAACCAATATAAACCGGACGGGTCTGGCTGACCAAGAAAAAAGCGCCTTGTATGACTGCCTTGCGCCCTCCCCTACCGGCCTGGCAGAGGTCCAACTGCTTTGTAGCGCTCGTTGCCGCCGGTGCCCTGGCTCGCTACTACAGCCTTGCGGCGTCCAGGGCGCGAGATGAACCGCAAGTGGGGCGATCTTGCCAACAAGCTTGGCAGCATGGTTGAGGATCTGGTGTACCCGAGCCTGCCGCGGGTCATCCAGCAGACGGTGGGACAGGAACCCGACCGGGTGGCAATCCGGGTCAAGCAGCGCGGCCCCGACGGCCAGCGCAAAGAGTTCGACGCCTATGCGGTAACGGAGGATCTCGTCTTTCTCAACAGCACGAAGGCCACCCTGCGCAGCGCCGACATCGACGCGTTCGTCACCGACATCGCCGCCTTCCGCGAGTACTTTCCCGAGTACCGCGACCTCCCCCTCGTGGGAATCCTGGCCACCCTGGCGGTGGACGAGAGCGTGCTGAGCTATGGCGAGAAGCAGGTCTTCAGACATGTCCAACAGAATGCACTCGTCCCGAACCGTCGCGTCGATCAGGTGGTCCG
>JARRNE010000583.1:0-2641 GCA_037385305.1 Chromatiaceae bacterium
CGCTAATTGCTGCCATCGCAATAGGCGTTTTAGACTCACAGCAATTCCCGCTGGGCTCGGAGGCGCGCGGTCGCGCGGGAGTCCGGCCGGTGTCGAAGATCACCAGGCACGCGAACACCTCGCGGCGAAGGTGCGCGCTTGCGCAGTCGGCCTGTTCTCACCCTCAAACGACACCCCGAGCACGATCGGTCACGGCCGACGCCTAGGAGGTATCGTGCCCCAGGGCGATCTGCGGCGGGTGGATGATCGATTGATAGAGCGCCTCCCAGCTGGGAATCAGGCACAGATCGAAGCGGTTGCGTAGCTTGCGCCACAGCCGGGTCTTGCTCTTGGCGGCCGTGACGGCCGCCTGGAACAGGCGGCAGCAGCGCTGTTGGATCTGATCGATCAGAAAGGCCAGCATCATCAGGTGCATGAGCACGGTGCTGAGGTGCTGGTCGCCGTGACCGAAGTTGTGCTCGAAGTGATAGCCTTGGTTTTTGAGGGTGTTGAAGGTTTCGTTCTCGATCTTCCAGCGGGCGCGGGCTCCTCGCATCAGGGTCATGAGGTTGTCTTCGGTGATCGGGATATCCGTCACCCAGGAGAAGTGTTGCACCGTGCCGTCGGGGGCCTGCTCCCAGTACTCGAGGAAATTGACCTCCAGATCGAAGTTGGCGTCGTTCAGCGGCACGCCGTTGAGGTAGCGGAAGCGGTGGCCAACGCCCTCTGCGTCGGTGAACGTCACCTCGGCGGTGTGCTCACTGCGCGCCACCCAGTCGAACAGGAAGGTGTGATCGCTCGGCTTGGCGCCGAGGATGAAGCGCAGATCAAGGGACTGGAGGTGACGGATGTGCGGCCCGTTGGAGGCCAGCGCGTCTTCGATGACGATCAGCTTGAGATGCGGGTGCTCGCGGCGCAACGCGCTCAGCAGGCGTTTGGCGGCGTTGCGCTCGCAGTCGTTCTTGCGCGCCCCATCGGGCTTGAGGATGGGCTCGGGGGCGAGGGGAAAGACCTCCTTGCAGTCGGGATGCACCAGGACCGCACCGAGCATCTGATGATAGTAGGTGGTGGTGCCATTGCGATGGTGCTTCTCGGCGCACTGGGGGCAATGGATGGTGTTGGAGGAGAAATACCCCGTGCCATCGAGGGAGAGCAGGTAGTGGCCATCGAGATAGGCAAAGCCCTCCAGCCCCTTGCCGCGCTGCAGCTGGCGAAACAGCGCCTTGTACAACGGGCGCAGCTGGGACGGCACGACCTCATCGAGGCGCTCACGCAAGCGGGTGTCGCACGGGGCGCGCTCAATGCCGTAGAGCGCCTTGAGATTCGCCCGCACGGTGGCGTCCTCGCGGTCGTGATCGAACTGCAGCAGCGAGGGATACTTCAGCCCAAACAACGCCAGCCCCGCCATCAGATGATCGACCAGCGCGATGTCGTTGTTGGGACTGTCGGGAATCGTCGCAAACACCCGCCGCGCCTCGCGCAGCAGCCCCTCGATGCTGAGAGCTTTGCGGCAAAACGGAGCGCTCATGCGTCAATACCTGCCTCGCAACTTCAGGTTTGCGTGACGGTATACTGATTGCGCAGCAAAAGTTTACGAAGGACGTTTTTCAGGTCAGGCCCACGCCGCTGTTTTTACGACAGAAAGTTTTGCGGCGGGAATTGCTGAACCGCTGCTCAGGCGCCGTTAACCAAAGCATGCCGAAGAGGCTGATAGGCATGGACCAAAAGGTACGCAGTCAGGTCAGGGAGGTGAAGGTTCTCCTTGCGCAGATGCTGCACTGCCGGCGCAAAGGCGGGGCCTAATCCCTGCGGGAATGGTACAGGTGCGAAACGTGGTAAGCCCCACCGTCTCCATCGGGAGCATGGAAGGTGGCCCGCGAGGGCTCACCGGTGGACGAGGGGGTATGGGAGGTCGGAGGAAGCGAAGGCCGATCTGTAACCGATCGGACAGGGGTTCAAGCTTTGCCCTACCCCGAAAGGGGGCTGACTTCCGACTGGTCTTGGATCACGAGAAAGGTCCGGACACCGATACCGACAGCATGCTGGTCACGCGCACGGTAAAGGCCTATTACGATGGCGCACTCGGTTCCCGTGGTGCGCGACTGCTGTATGACTACGCGGACAAGCCCGGCCATCGCGGCGTCAGTGGCGGCGACTACGGCTTCGACGAGGCACTGAATGCGCAGGCGATGAAAGCAGGCTTCCAGATCGCGATTCACGCCATCGGCGACGCGGGCAACCGTGAGGCGCTCGACATTCTCGAGGCGGTATTCGAAGAGGACCCGGCAAGCAAGGCAAACCGGCACCGCATCGAACACGCCCAGGTCATGAGTCCCGAGGATATCCCGCGCCTCGGCCAGCTCGGCATCATCGCGTCGATGGAACCGCCACACGCGATGGAAGACAAGGCCTGGGCCGAACAGCGCCTGGGGCCGGAGCGGATCCGCGGCGCCTACGCCTGGCGGTCGCTGCGCGAAAGCGGCGCCCGCCTGACCTTCAACTCGGACAACCCCGGGTCGGATCACGACATCTTCTATGGCCTCCATTCGGCGATCACCCGGCAGGACAAGGAAGGGGAGCCCGAGGGTGGCTGGTACCCGGACCAAAGAGTGACGGCCGAAGAAGCCTTGCGCGCCTACACGACGTGGTCCGCCTACGCGAG
>JARRNE010000584.1:0-2634 GCA_037385305.1 Chromatiaceae bacterium
GCGGCCCGCTGCAGAACGTCCCGGTACTGGCTCCAGGCCTGGATCCGCGCCTCGAGCCGCTTCCGCCGCTCCACCGCCTCCGTGTCCTCCGGCGCCGGGGGCGGGCCCTCCTGGCCGGCGCGCAGCTCCTTCAGGCGGGTCTTGACCGTCGCGAGCCGCGCGGAGAAGTCGGCGGGCATTCGCGGGAGCTGCCGGATCTGCGCCTGGGTGAGGCGAAGCGGGCTCGAGGTGGCCGCCGGGGAGGCTTCCCTCCCCTTCACGCCGGGAGCGGCGCACAGCGCCGCGACGAGGACGACGGCGGTCATGAAGGTCGTTCGCATGGCGTTCATGGCGCCTAATCTAGTGTCCCTGGCGCGGAGTCTCGCGGAAGGCCTCGAACGGGACCCGCCAACCACCATCGGTTCGCCGCGAGGGACCCGGTACGGCCGAGGAGATACCAGAGTAGGCCCAGCACCCGGGGGATCCAGGGATAGAAATCCAACCGCACGACTGGTGGATTGGGCGAGACCGTACCACCGCCAGAGCATGCAGGCAACGGCGTTTGCGCAGGGGGCAGGCCGGGCGGCAGGGAGAAATTCGTCGTCGCACGCCGGGGGCCCGCGTGCCGGGGCAATCGGTGGCGGCTGGGGCGGCCTCGGTGATAAAGGCGACGATGCGCATGGGGGCGCCGCAGCTCGGACAGGTGAGCGGCAAGGACTCGAACCGGCGCGCAAGCAGCGCCGCCCCGACGGATTCGCGAGAGCGTGCCGCACGACTCGGAGTGAGAGTGCGGCGTTTCGAGTCTCCCCTTTGTCACTCAGCCCTGCCCAATGCCGAAACCTCTCGGATGACCGGTCTTGGACGAATCCAGTCTGTCCAAGAGCGCGGCACCTCGCGCGATCCCCGGACGCGGGTGCGACCAGATCAGTGCCGCGATGCCTCGATCACACGAACGAGATTGTTGATGTTGCCTAGTAGCTGCCGTGCCTTAGGGCGGCGAAATCGGCAAAGGTTTGGGTGGCCACGGTGAGCCGTAGACCAGCGCCGCGGCCCGTGTTCAGGGGCTGGATGAAGGGGTCGTTGACCGCCTCTACCAGACCTGAATAGAGATCAGGCAGCCCTGAGAGGTGCAACGTCGTCCTCAGTGAGCGCCGACATATGGAGGCTCACAAGTATCCGATTCAGATCGTCGACCGTGGTCATTTCAGGCGCTGTGATCTCGATACCGATTGGCTTTCCGGCTTCGGTGTAATCGACCATCAGGCCGGAGCCGGCCTGAACCGTACGGCGGCTCTTGTCCCCCGGCGCGCGGGACAGATATAGATAGGCTGCCAACGGGCGACCGTGACGGAATGTCACTTCAGAGATAGGGCCATTTCATGGGGTCACCTCGATACTGGATAGGCCGTGATCACGACGAATAGGTGCTCGCTTTCGTCTGGCTCCACGATGATCTCCCAGGGTCCGTCGTTGTGACGGGCCTCGATCACCCACCGTCCTTCGACGACATCCTCTTTGTAAGCGCTGGCATGCTGGAGCATTCTGCGAAGTAGGAGGAGATGGTCAGGAGTGTGACGACGGACGAGTCACCATTGCCTTACCCTGTGCGTCTTGAGCAGCAGCCAGTCCTTCGCAGGCTTCGAGACAGTCCTGAATCGATGCGCATTCCAACGCCGAACGGCGAGCGATCTCGAAGAAGCGGCGCCGATCGGCATTGGTCCCTTGACCGTTGCCTTCGGCGATGTTCAGCGGGATCGACTACGAGGCACACAGCAGTTGGTCCCGCGCGGGCCGGTCGCTGCCCTTCAAGCTCTTGGCCACTTGGTATGCCCAGGTCACCTACCGGATCGAAATCCGGTAGACATCGAGCTGCTCATGCCCGAATTGCATTTCTTTTCCGATTACGACAACGACAACGTTTGTATTCCTTGTGCAGCTTATTGTTGATTTCGCTACTTACGTAGTTGCGGAGCGGGAGGGCGGTATGAATCACTCATGCCGCCGCGACCGCGTCCGCAATCGTCGTCGTCATCCCAGCGATGCTCATCCCACTCGTGCTCATGCCATCCGCGAGGGCCATCCTGATAGTAGACGGCCGGCGGGTACAGTCTCGCAATACGCAGCGTCTTGAATGCCCGAAAGCTATAGGTCGGCCTCTCTGCAGACGCTCAGGGCGATAACTATTCTATGCCGCTCAAAATCTTAGTATCTGGTCTGCACCGAGCAGCGCTGGCACTTCCTTAACCGGGTTTACCTCGCCGGCGTCCGCAGGGGTGTGCCCAAACCTCGTTTGCCAGCAGATAAAGCAAGGATACAGATGGGCGGTGCCTTGTGGGTTGCCTAGGTTATCGTTATCGCCTCGGCAGCTGCCGATATCTATGTCACATTGAAGGAACCCCTCCAGATTTTCTTTCAGAGTCACCTGGACTATCTCCTCGCTACTGTCAACGAAAGACCCCGGCACCTTGCATTTGTGCCAGTAGAGCGATAGATCGTTGAGTACTGCGGCCCTCGCCAGATTCACCCCGTCGAGAACGGGGAGCAGGGTCACGTTGTTGTGCACCACATGGTCGCCGGTGTCGTCTGTGTACTGATACGTCTTCAGGACGCGGGCCGCGGTTACGGCAGTACAAGCGGCCTCAAGAGCTACCAGAG
>JARRNE010000585.1:0-2632 GCA_037385305.1 Chromatiaceae bacterium
CCCTTCGCGGGCGGCGTAGACGGCCTCCATGATGGCCTCGATGGTCATGCGCAGCGCCTGGCCGAAGCGTTGCGCCTCTCGGTCCAGGCTTTCCTCTAAACCACGCGCTTTGCGAAGAAGGTGCGTCAGACAACGTAGGCGGTTCTCGTAGTCCCGATAAGCCCAGTACCCGCGCTGCGCGCCAGTCGGGTAGCCGGGTGACGTTACCGTCACCCGGCCCCCTAAGAACCCGGCGTGCGAGTTTCCCCGCACCGGGCTCAAGCCTTGATAAGGCACCGTGAAGCACCCGGCGGCCGGTAACAACCACCTTCGCGATACAGGGCAGGGTTGTACCGAGCTAACGCCAAGCGCCCACTGGGCCTTCAATGCGGCCGAAGGCACGCATCGTCTAAAGTAACCACAGTGGTTGAGCCTTTCCGTCCCGTTCTCGCGATCCAAGACCCGTCGGAAGTCAGCCCCCTTTCGGGTAGGGCAAAGCTCGAACCCCTATCCGGTCCATTACAGATCGGCATTCGCTTTTTCCGACATCCCATACCCACACGTCCATGGGCACGCCCTCGCGGGCGGCCGTCCACATCCCTGTGGGAACGGATGGGCTTACCACGTTCCGCATGCGTACCACTCCAGAAGGGGGTAGGCTCCGCCTTACCGCCGGCAGTACAACATCTGCGCGGAGAGATCTCCAGGCCCTCCGACCTGACTGCTTACCTTTTGGTCCATGCCTACCAGCCTCTTTGGCATGTTGCTTCTCACGACGGCTCAACAGCGGTTCACATGTGTTAGCCCTATCCTTCAACCCCGGCTCCCGACCGCCGCGAGGCTGGCAGTCGCAACGTCCCCTCACGGTTCGGTTGCCCGCTGATCAGGCGGAGGCTACGGTGTCCCGAGCGCTTCGCACCCCGGAGTTACCCCCAACGCACGGCCCGGTAGGGTACCGGTGGCAGAACACCGGATCATTGTTCCTTGATCAATACGCATGCGACCTCGTGTCGCACTGGAGAGCGAAGCGAGGGCGCGTAGTCGGTGGGTATAGGCGCTCAATTTGCGTCGTCTGGCGATACACCCGCACCAGGCGCTTCCCTGGCCAGTCGGCAAAGCGCACGAATGCCACCAGCAGCCAAGGCTCGCGGGCACGGCGCGCAGCCTGCTAGCTCTTCTACCAGCGCGCCCGCTTGCCGGCGGCGGTCTTCGCCTGGCGCCCCTGCTTGGGCAGGCGCACCAGCACGAAGGTTGCACGCAGGGGGTTGCTGCGCACCCACTCGCCCAGCCAGCCCTCGTGGGGGTGCTGGGCCTCGTAGAGCGCGCGCAGCTTGCTCTTGTCGCCCTTGCGCAGCTTCGCGCTGCCGTTGAAGGCGGGATGGGCGCGCAGGTGGCAGGCCAGGCTGGAGCGGCTGAGCCGGTAGTCGGCGAACTCGATCTTCAGGTAGGCATCGAGCTGGGTCAGCGAGCGATTGGGCTGCTCGTAGAGCAAGCCGATGGCATAGCCAATCCAAGCCGCCGTGCCCGCCCGCCGGGGCGCCCCGCGGTCGGCGCGCACCTTGGGCAGGCAGGCCCTGGTGACCGTCCTTACGGTACGCCTCGAGCCACCGATACAGGGTGCTCTTCGGGATGGGCTTGTGGCGCCCCCCGTGCGGCCACGCCACGGGCTTGCGCGTGCGCTCGCGCAAGGCCAGGCGTCGCTGGGTCTCATCGACGCTGGCATCGACGAGGGGGGTGATCTGCTCGAAGCGCCAGGCGGCGATCTCGCACGGGTCGGGCATCGGTCTCGGCGCGCGTGTGGTGGATGCCGAGAGCCTGGCCCATGCGGGCGGCGACGCTGTTCAATCGCCGTGCACGAGAATCGGCTGGGAAAGACCAACACGCACGAATTCGACCACAGCAGGGTGAGACGCCGGCACTGGGCCAGCGCCGGCGAGTCCGGCGCCCCCGCCACCAGCTCCGCCACCGCCATGAGCATCGCCATCCCCGCCAAGTGCTCGCGACGCGCCTCGCAGCGGTAGCGGCGCTCATCCACCCAGAACGGCGCCTCCACCACCTGCGCGAGCGGTGCCGCCCGGGCCTCGAGCACGAAGCGGCTGAACGGCACACCGCCCGCCTCACCGCCGGGTAGACCGAGCACATGGGCACCGAGCCCATCCGTCCAGCCATGCAGCGTCGTGTGCGCCGGGGTCCGCTCGCCGAGCAGATCCCAAGCCACGCTGCGCAGGCTCGCTGAGCCCTTGGCGTAGCTGCTCGCCAGCTCGGCGATCATCGCCACCGAATACTGCTTATAGGGCAAGACGTCGTAAGGCAGGACGCGGATTCGAGTGCCGCACCGCGGGCAACGCGCGAGCACGATCATGGCCTGCAGGTCGATGCTAACAAGCTCCCCGAATTCGTGACGTTCCAACAGGATCAACCTGCGCGAGACGGTCGAGGTGCTCAGCACCAGCGGCTCGCCTAGGCTCGCTGCGCGGCACCCATCATCGGGGGCAAGGCTGGCCCTCCAGGCGAAGACGCCCTTCCCGAAGCCTCGCCTCGTAGGTACGATAGGGGATGTTGATGGTGATCGGCATGGCTGTGCTCCGTGTCGACGCCGTGCAGAGGCGGCCGGTACCGCCTCTGCACAACCTTCCGCTCGATCTTAGCGCCC
>JARRNE010000586.1:0-4113 GCA_037385305.1 Chromatiaceae bacterium
GACCGGCGCCGACGAGGTGGATCGGGGCATGGCCCCAGAGGTGAGAGATCGCATAGCTCTTGCCGTCGATTTCGAAGGCGGCGTGGCGCTGCAGGCGCCCGTAGCCCAGCTCGTCGAACAACGGGAGCAGCCAGCGGTCGCGCGTCAGGCCGGTGGCCGCGTCTCCCTCCGAAAGGCCCTCCAGCTCTTCGCGGAAGCGCGTCCACAGCGACGTGAGCCGGTTCCAGGAGCGGTTGGTGGCCTCGTTGATGCGCTCGCCCTTCGGCAGGTTGTACTCCTCGGGGCGGATGCCGGGCAGCTTTGCATCGAGGTCCGCAACGCGGGCGATAAGCTCCGGGGGCAGGAGCAGGCCTTCGGTTTTGATCGTGGAGAAGGGCTGGTTGGGTCGGGACATCGGGGCCGTTGTCCGCGTGACGTTTCAGGGGCTCAGGGCGAATTGCGACAGAAGGACGATCCGTCCCTCGTCGTGGGCTTTATCGAAATAGCTTCGGTCGGCGGTCAACAGGGTCGCGTCCGGAGTGCGGAGCGCCGCGGCGTGGTAGAAAGTGTCGAACAGGTGATGACCCAGCCGGATCGACAGGTCCATGGCGGTCTCGTAGGTTGCGGCATCTTCGACGGTCTGCCACTGGATGAGTCTCAGATCCGCGAGATCGTCACGAGCGGACTCGGGCTTCTCACGGGCAAGGACCGCAGCGACCTCCGCGAGGAAGTGCGGCGGCTGCCACAGTCGGAACCGGTCGGTATCGATACCCGCAAGCAGGGCAAGGGCTGGCTCGATGTCCGCTTCGCCTTCCCGTTCGCGGAAAAACCATTTGAGTGCGACGCTTGCGTCGACAACCAGGTTCACGGGCGTCCCTCGTGCCTCGCTGCCGCGATCTCGGACTCGGACCGGATCGGTGCCTGGGACCGACGGTCCAGAATCCGGCGAATGGCCTCGTGGCGCTGCCGCTGGCGCTCGGCGCGTTCGATGGCCTCTCGCATCAGTTCGGCGATGATGGCGTTCTTGTCCTGACCTGCATATGCGGCGTTGAAGGCGTCTTCCACTTCGTCGGGAATCTTGAATTGCACAGCGGCCATGTCCCGTGCTCCTTTGTCTTGAGGATTACGTATGTTGGTTTGGGGTTCGCGGCACGAACGGCATCGCGTCGCTGCGTGGCTCCCCCAGCGAGGTCAGGGCCTCGGCGATGAAGCTCGCCGGCAGGTCGGGGTTTTCCAAAGCCGCCCGACCGACCCGAGCCCAATGCTCGAGCTGGCCGGAAACGGTGCGGTTCTCGGCGGCCGCCTTGAGCCTCGCCTGCTCGTAAAGAGCGTCGTCAACAGTTATCCGGACTGTGGTTGTCATGGCTTTCTGTTGTCAGCTTGGAGCCTAAGCTGGAAGGTATACGTACAGCCCCAGCACGTCGACAGGCAAGAACGGCGCAACTATAGGTCTGCGGCCGCCGGCGCGGCTGGCCTCGCGCACGCGGATGTGGGATTCCAGCAGGGCCTCGGCGCGGGCATTGGCAGCCTCGACCAGAGCCGGCAGCAGGGCGTCGAAGCCGTCGATGACTTTCCGCAGGAAGCTCTCGGCCTGGCCCGCCGCGACATTGCCCTCCGGCTGCGCGGTGAGCAATGCCTCCGCGGCGGTCTCGTCGAGCCACTGAGCACTGTCTGGAGCACCCTCGAAGGCCAGCAAGCGCAAGTCCTCCGCGAGGGCCTCGTGCGCCTGGCCGCCGCGGTGGGTCTTGAGGGCGAAGCGGAGGCGTACCAGGAGGAGCGTGGTACGACGAGCGACTGCGCCGGTGCGGATGACGCCCGCGCGCCTGGCTACCGTCTTCTCGCCGGCATCCAGGGCACTCTCCAGCACGAAACTCGCCAATCCCTCGATGGCGGGGTGGGCGCGGTTGAGATAGATCTGGTGTCCGGCAACCGGAAGCTCGAAACGGGCCTCGAAGGTGTCGGCGCAAGGCATCAGGTCCCGGACGACAAGCGGCAGCTCTCGGGGATCAACCTTGACCGTGTCGCCGCCAGCCACGGTGCCGCCATAGGCGCGGACGGCCTCGGTTAGGAACCAGCGCACATCCGCGCCGCGGCCGATGGCCGCCTGTACGGCCTGAAGCTCGTGGGCGACGGCATCGGGCTTGATCGTTTCTTGAGCAAACAAGGTGCGCGAGCGACTTTCGCGCTCGGAGACGTTCTCCCACTCCGCGTGCAGCTCGTCGCGCTCCAGCTCCAATCCGGGGAGGGCGAGCTGCTTTTGGCCGGGCTCGAAGCCCGACTCGATCACCGCGTTCATGATCGCTTCCATGACCTTGGCGCTGTCCGCCGGAACAGGGACGGAGACGCCGAGGGCCTTGCGGATCTTGTTGTGCTTGTTGATGAGGACGTCGAGCACGCGGCCGTCGATGAGGTTGTCCGAGCCGTAGTAGGTGAGCACCCGCACGACCTTTGTCGGCTGCCCGTAGCGGTCCACGCGTCCCTCGCGCTGCTCATGGCGGGTGGGATTCCAGGACAGGTCGTAGTGGATGACGGCGTCGAAGTGGTCCTGGAGATTGATACCTTCGCTCAGGCAGTCGGTGGCGACGAGGACGCGCTTGTCGGCCTTGCCCAGCTCGGCGACCCGCTGCTCGCGCTCGGCGGGAGGCAGCAGGCGTCAGCGATTGGCGCAGGTGCTCGGCGAGATACTCGGCGGTCGGTATGAAGCGGCAGAAGAGGATCGGGTTGTAGCCCTCGCCGACCAGGCCGCGCACGGTCCTGATCATCTGCTGCAGCTTGGCGTCCGCCGCGCCGTGGAGCTTGTCGGCGCTGCGTGCCATTTCGAGCAGGCGGCGGCGGACGCGTTGGGTCTCCTCGTCCTCGTCGGCCGTTCCCGAAGTGGGGTCGGCGCCGGGAACGGCGTCCATGAGCTCTTCGGGCTCGTCGTCGGTGAGGTCCATGACAGCGTGGCGGCCCAGCTCCTCGGCGTCCTCCGGGGTCTCGGCATCCGCGACCTTGGCGCGGCTGCGTAGCGTCGATGCGGCGGCCGCGGGGCTGGAGGCGAGGGAGCGCAGGAGGGCCAGCGCCGACCACCAGCGTACGCGCTGGCGGCGGCGGTCGCCGTGGTCCGCTCCCACATCGGGGGTGACGCTCTCGCGCACGAAGTCCAGGGCGCGCTTGAAGAGCTGGCGGTAATCGGGGGTGAGCTGGTAGTCGAGCTCGCGCTCCTCACGGTCCGGGAATGGCGTGTTCTCTTGCAGGAAGTGGCGGATGTCGGCGCGGCGACGCTGGACGAAGAACTGGGCGAGGCGTTCGCGGTTCTTGCGGTTGGCCTCACCGCCGAGATCTGGGGGGAAGTTGAGGAACTCATCGTTCAGCAGTCCGAGGAGCGAGCGAAAGGCTTCGTCCTTGCCGCTGTGCGGTGTGGCTGTTACCAGGATGAGGTGGCGGCCGTCATGCTGGGACAGGGCCTTGACCAGCTCGTGGCGCTGCTGCTTGGCACGACCCTGCTCCTGGCCGAAGGCGCAGGTGTGCGCCTCGTCGACAATGATCAGCTCGGCGCCGTCGCGCACGAAGTCGTAGCGGTAGCGGTCCGACTTGATGAAGTCGATGGAGACGATGAGGTGCGGGAAGCGCCGGAATACCGATTCGCCGAGGCATTGGCTCTCGAGCTTGCGCACGGTGCTGGGCAGCAGCAGCTCGGCGTCGATGTTGAACTTCTCGCGCAGCTCCTGCTGCCACTGCTCGGCGAGATGCGGCGGACAGAGGACGGCGAGCCGGCTCGCCTCGCCGCGGTCGAGCAGCTCGCGGGCGACGAGGCAGCCCTCCACGGTCTTGCCGATACCGACGTCGTCGGCGATCAGGATGCGCACCGGGTCCTGCTTGAGGGCGACGAGGAGCGGAACGAGCTGGTAATGGCGCGGCTCCACGGCGATGCGGCCGAAGGAGCGGAAGGGGCCGGCGCTGCCCCGGAATCCCAGGCGGGCGGCTTCGCGCAGGAGGCGGGCGCTGCGGAAGTCGCCTGGCTTTGACGGGTCGGGCAGATCAAAGGAGGCGGGGGAGATGGTCTCCAGGCCGGGAAGGATGCCGGTGACCTCCTCGTCGCGCCCCCCGAGGGGCTTGAGCATGAGCAGGTCTTCGGAGGAATCCGGCAGCACC
>JARRNE010000587.1:0-3177 GCA_037385305.1 Chromatiaceae bacterium
GTAACCGGCTGTTATTTGCCGTTTTTTCTGGAATGACGACCGGGGCCTGGAAGGTGAGATGGCCCAGCACTTCGGGCGCTGCCCATACTACGTTGTGGTTCGTGTGAACGGCGATCAGGTGGTGGAGCAGATTAACGTCGAGGCAAACCCGCATGCCCAGCAACACGACCCGGGCGAGGTTCCAAGGTTTGTCCACTCCCTGGGGGCCGACGTGATCGTCGCACCCGGCATGGGGCAGAAGGCGATTGCCTGGTTCGATCGCCTGAGTGTCGAGGTGGCGACAGGCACGCGCGGACAGGTCGGCGCGACCCTGCAGGCCTACCTGGATGGGGCGATCAGGGGTGCCACCGGCTGCAAGGGAGAGTGATCCAAGCCGGCTGCTCTACCGCGAGTCTCGAAGCCGAACAAAGGAGGAGAGCAAAGATGAAGATCGCAATCACTTCTACTGGAACCACCTTGGAATCGCCGGTGGATCAGCGGTTCGGACGCAGTCCGTATATTGCCTTCGTGGATCTTCACACGGGTCAGCTGGAGGCTCTGGCGAACCCCTTCGCGGATGCAAGTGGCGGTGCCGGTATCCAATCCGCCCAGTTCGTGCTCGGCCATAGTGCAGAAGCACTGCTGACGGGCCATTGCGGACCCAAGGCATCCAGCGTGCTAAGCGATGCGGGCGTGCAGGTGGTCAACGGCATCGTGGACCCGGACGAGGCGCCAGCGACGGCGGAGGTCGCCGTCGGGGGCCGGGCAGCCGGTTCGGCGGCGGACGCGGAGGTGGGCGTGGACCAGGGGGCGGCGGTGGACCTGGCCGTACCGCCTGATCCTCTGCAAGCCCTTAGCTCAACAATGAGGTCAAAATGATCATCACCGTGGCCAGTGGCAAAGGCGGCACAGGCAAGACAACGGTGGCCACCAATTTGGCCCTGTCAATCGAGGGCTCCCAATACATCAACTGCGATGTCGAGGAGCCCAACGGCAATCTCTTTCTGTACGCCGAGATAGAAACGCGACGCGGGGCCGGCATTCCCATGCCTGTCATCGACGAAGAGCGTTGCACCCTGTGCGGCGATTGCGCCGAGGCCTGCGAGTTCAATGCCCTGGCCGTATCGAGGGAGCGGGTGCTCTTGTTCTCCGATCTGTGCCATGGCTGCGGCGTTTGCAGCTATGTCTGCCCGGAGTCCGGCGCCGTCACCGAGCGGTTACGGAGGCTCGGTGAGATCGAGATGGGCCGGGCGCAAGGGACGAGCGGTCGGGCGAATGACCGGGCGGATGGCAGCGAAATCGCCTACACCGGAGCCCATCGCGACGTGGGTGCGCTGCTGGTGACACCGCTGATCAAGGAGGTCAAGAAGACCGCAGATTCCGAGCGCACGGTGATCCTGGATGCACCGCCTGGAACCTCCTGTCCCGTGGTGGAGACGCTCCGCGGCTCCGACTACTGCCTGCTGGTCACCGAGCCCACGCCCTTCGGACTCAATGACCTGCAGCTGGCCGTCGGCGTCGTGCGGGAGCTTGGAATCCCTTTCGGTGTGATCCTCAATCAGAGCGACAGCGGTGACGCCCAAGTCATGGATTATTCCCGGCAGGAAAGGATCCCCGTGCTGCTGGAAATCCCCTTCAGCCGAGAGCTGGCGGTCGCCTACTCGAAGGGTGTCGCCATCTGCGAGCAAGACGCCGGCTATCGTGCGCGCTTCCAGCGCCTGTTCCGGGATATTCAGGCAGAGGTCGCTAGGTGAAAGAGATCGTCATCATTAGCGGTAAGGGGGGAACCGGCAAGACGACCCTGTGTGCCGCCTTCGCGTCCCTGGCGCGCGATCCCGTCATTGCCGATTGCGACGTGGATGCTGCCGATCTGCATCTGCTCCTCCCTCCGCGCGTCCTGCAAGAGGCGGACTTCATCGGCGGCCGCACACCCGTGATCGATAGCGAGCTGTGCTCTGAGTGCGGAGAGTGCCGGGCCTGGTGCCGCTTCGATGCCATCGATCTGGATTACGACGCCGGCTACCTCATCGATCCGCTCGCCTGCGAGCACTGCGGCCTGTGCGCCCACGTCTGTCCCGAGGAAGCCATCTCCATGCAGAGCTCGGTGAACGGCCGTTGGTTTGTCTCCGAAACGGCCCACGGCAAGCTGGTGCACGCAAGGTTGGCGCCGGGCGAGGACAACTCGGGCAAGCTGGTGACGCTGGTCAGACGCGAGGCAAGACGCCTGGCGGAGGAAGCAGGCGCGGCATGGATTCTCGATGACGGTCCACCGGGCGTCGGTTGTCCCGTAACCGCTGCCATCACTGGAGCGGACATGGCGCTGATCGTCACCGAGTCGACGCTGTCCGGGATTCATGACATGCAGCGGATCGAGGCGCTGTGCCGCCATTTCGAGGTACCGGCCATGGTCTGTATCAACAAGTACGATATCAACCTCGAGAACACCCGCACAATCAGGGACTATTGCCTGGGCAACGACGTGCCGATCATCGGTGAAATCCCCTTCTCGCCGGCAGTCAGGCATTCCCTGGTCGCCGGCAAGAGCCCGGTCGACATTGATTGCGGCGCGGTGAGCGGGATTGTCAAGCGGATGTGGCTCCAGATAGAAGGGACAGACGGACCCTGATGCGGTTGGAGTTGACGTTTGTCGGAGCAGGACGTTCGGCAAACACGCTCCAATGGGATCGGGGATGATCGAGAGCACCGAGCCCAGGCCGCTGCCGCGCCGCGAGATGCAGCAGATCTACTTCGGCACGCCGGCTGCGCCGGGCGTGGTGGTCGGAAGGCTGTATTGGCCATCCTCGGATGTCGACCCCAAAGCCGTGCCCGATCGGGCGTCCGCGGACGCCGATCTGGACATCAGCGACTTCCAGGATGCGTTGAGCGCCGTTCGCGCCGAGCTGCGGGGTGGTGGCGGGGAAGGCGGGAAATCGGTGCCCGAAGACCTGATGGCGCTCTATCAGGTCTATGAGATGATTCTCGGCGATCCAAACCTGGTCGACACTGTCATCGCGCGCATTCGTTCAGGGCAATGGGCACCGGCGGCAGTACGGGATACCACCCGTGAGCTGACCGCCCGATTCGAGGCGATGGACGATGCTTACTTGCGGGCCCGGGCCGAGGACATTCGCAGCGTTGGTCGGCGCATCCTCTATCACCTGCAATCCCAAGCGAATACCTTGGAGGACTTCCCCGAGC
>JARRNE010000588.1:0-2625 GCA_037385305.1 Chromatiaceae bacterium
GGTCTGCTCCTTCAGGACGCGGATGTCCTGGCGCACCAGAGCCATGGGCAAATCGGCGTGCAGGCGGGGGAGGATCGTCAGCTTGACCTGGTCTTCCCCGAGGACCATCGGTCGGAAGAGCTGAAGGCCAAGTCGGCCCAGTTCGAGGTGCACATTGGCGCGGTGGAAGAGCCTGTGCTGCCGGAGGTCGACAAGGAATTCGCACGGGCGTTCGGTGTCCGAGACGGCGATCTTGCCCGCTTTCGGCAGGATGTTCGCGAGAACATGGAGCGTGAGCTCAACCAGCGCATCAAAGGCCGCATCAAGGAGCAAGCGATGGATATCCTCCTCGCGAAGAACCCTATCGATTTGCCCATGGCTCTGGTGCGCCAGGACATCCGCGTCCTGAAGGAGCAGACCCTGAAGGAGCAGACGAGGCAAGGCGCGAGCGGAGCCAAATTCGAGCTGCCGGACAGTCTGTTCGAGAAATCTGCCCGGCGGCGGGTCGCCCTGAGGCTGGTGATCGCAGAGGTGGTCCGAGTCAATGGCATGAAGGTTGACCCCGAACGTGTTCGGGCCGCGGTGGAGGACTTGGCCGCCAGCTATGAGGATCCGCAGGAGGTCGTTGACTTCTACTATAAGGACCGGGAGCACCTGGCCTCCGTTGAATCCCTCGCGCTGCAGGACCAGGTCGTAGACTGGGTTTTGAGCCAGGTGGCAGTCGAGGACGAGTCCGCCAGTTTTCAGCAGCTGACGGACGCCGGTTAGCCCGCTCCGCCCAACGTGCAGTGAGAGTGAATCGAGAGGCCACAATGAGCAAGCTTTCCGGGAGTACGGAGTTTGATCCGAAGGCTCTGGGGCTGGTGCCGATCGTCATCGAGCAGACGGCCCGCGGTGAGCGCTCGTTCGATATTTACTCCCGCCTGCTGAAGGAGCGCGTCGTTTTCATCGTTGGGCCGGTGGAAGATCACATGGCGAACCTGGTGGTCGCCCAGCTGCTGTTTCTGGAATCGGAAAATCCCGACAGAGACGTGCACCTCTATATCAACTCGCCGGGGGGCTCAGTGACTGCCGGCCTGGCGATCTACGACACCATGCGTTTCATCCGGCCGGACGTCAGCACCATGTGTATCGGGCAGGCGGCGAGCATGGGCGCCCTTCTGCTCGCCGGCGGCGGCGCCGGCAAGCGTTATTGCCTGCCGCACTCCCGCATGATGATTCACCAGCCGCTCGGCGGATTCCAGGGCCAGGCAACGGACGTGGACATTCATGCCCGGGAGATTCTGCATATCCGCGACCAGCTCAACCGTATTCTTGCGCACCACACGGGGCAGCCGGTGGAAAAGGTGGCGGAGGACACGGAGCGTGACCGCTTCATGGGCGGTGAGGCTGCCGTGGAATACGGCCTGATAGACAAGGTGCTGGAGCAGCGAGGGCCTTCGGTAGCTACCTGAGAGGTTGCCCTGAAAGTCGCGCGCAGCGCGCTCCGCATCTCCTTCGCCCTCTGGGAGGGGGACGGGTGAGGGAAACGCTCATGGTGGCAGCGCCTTACATTTGCCGGGGTGGCGTTGACGCCATGGCCGTTAGCGGGCCGATGGGCGCACGAAGCCGCGGCTTCGTAAGGTCGTTCAAGGGGCGCCAGGGGATTCGGGAATGTGGAGCTTGCCCGATTTCCTCCGTCGTCGCTGCCTTGCCATCTCTCGGCAAACGGTTATGATTAACTCCACCCCACGGCGGACGGCGCGCAGCCGCTGATCCGGGACGATCCTGCGGAGATCCAGACTGCGATGAGTGGCAGCAACCACGGCAAGGGCGACGACGGCAAGCTTCTCTACTGCTCGTTCTGCGGCAAGAGCCAGCATGAGGTACGCAAGCTCATTGCCGGTCCCTCCGTGTTCATCTGTGACGAGTGTGTCGAGCTCTGCAACGACATCATTCGCGAAGAGATGCAGGATGGCATCGGGGACGCGACGAGCAAGCTGCCGAAGCCTCGCGAAATCCACGACATCCTGGATCAGTACGTCATCGGCCAGGAGCAGGCCAAGAAGGTTCTGTCGGTTGCGGTCTATAACCACTACAAGCGGCTCGAGACCACCGGCGCCAAAGAAGAGATCGAGATCGCCAAGAGCAACATCCTGTTGATCGGCCCGACCGGCTCGGGTAAGACGCTTCTGGCCGAGACCTTGGCCCGGCTGCTGAACGTGCCCTTCACGATCGCTGATGCCACGACCCTCACCGAGGCGGGATACGTTGGAGAGGACGTCGAAAACATCATCCAGAAGCTGCTGCAAAAGTGCGACTACGACGTTGAGAAGGCCCAGACCGGGATCGTCTACATCGACGAGATCGATAAAATCTCCCGCAAATCGGATAATCCGTCGATCACTAGAGACGTGTCCGGGGAAGGCGTTCAGCAGGCCCTGCTGAAACTGATCGAGGGCACCATCGCGTCGGTGCCACCCCAGGGTGGGCGCAAGCACCCGCAGCAGGAGTTCCTCCAGGTCGACACCGCGAACATCCTGTTCATCGTGGGCGGGGCGTTCGCCGGTCTGGAGAAGGTGATCCGTAACCGCTCGAAGAAGGGGGGCATCGGGTTTTCGGCAGAGGTCCATAGCCAGGACGACGACAAGAAGGTCGGTCAGCTGC
>JARRNE010000589.1:0-2624 GCA_037385305.1 Chromatiaceae bacterium
AATGCTGGGCGACGCTGAGGATCTCATCAGGCAGCGAGGTGACCAGCACGGCATATTCGTAGACACTCACCTCATCGCTCACCTCGGCAAAGCTCAGGCGCAGCTGCTGCGGGTCACTCGCATCGGCGACGGCCAAGTCTTTCTTGATGCGCCGGCGCAGGACCACGGCACGCCGGGCGCGGCTCCAGCCCGAGAGGCGCAGCGGCGTCTCGGCCCCTTGCCAGCCTTGACCGGCGTCGCTCCAATCGACTCCGCGCATCAACCGCTCGATGACCTTCTTGACCCCACTGGTCAGGCGCAGCTTGAACAGGTAGGCAATCCCTTCCTGCTCGGCACGCGCCATGTTGGCTTGGGTGCCCCAGTCACGATCGCCACGAATGAAGGCTGGCCAGTCGGCCCGCCCGATGCGCCCGAGCAGCTCCCACAGCCCGGGCGAGCTGTGCTTGGAGGCGCTTTGATTGCCCGGCTGTACCTCCACATCCAGCACCAGCCGCAGGTTGGCGATGAAGTAGGTGTGGTAGGTATGCGATGGACGCCCCGGCTTGTGCGGGTTGTAGCCCACCACCGCCCCCTCCTGATGACCGTACAGTGGCTTAACGGTGACATCGGTATCGAGCACCCACGGCTCGCCCAACAGCGGCGCCACCACATAGTCGAGATGCGCCTGCAGCCACTTGACCCCTTCGGTTTCGTCAAGCTTGGCAAAATTGCGCCGCACCGAGTCCTCACTGACCACCTCGCTCATGCCCAACAAGCGCGGATTGATCGTGTCGCCGCGCAGTGCGCTAATGTGCGCATAGCGCTGATGGCCAGAGAGAATCGCCAAGACGGCCGTGCCCAGCACATCGCGGTTGCTCGGCGCGTTGGGGCTGGTCAGCGCCAGGGGACAGCTCTCCACCCACGGATCGAACAGGCCGCTCACGTGGAGGAACTCGGTGAAGAACGGCAGCTGTCCGAGTGGTGTGACCGCCGCCTGCGGATCCCACTCGACGTGGACTCTGCCACCAAAGGTATCCACCGCCACCGGCCCCAAAACGGGGGCCAATGCGGCGTTTTGGGCCTCACCCGCTGGGTGAAAGATCTGATCGTTCATGGGCACCTCCTTGTGCCGTGATTTCAGCCGGTTGGATCAGCTAGCGCAAGCATTAACTGCTCTTTCTAGGTTCATAGGTCCAGCGGAAAGGCTTGGCCATGGTCTTATTGAAGAAGTCGATGAAGTGGATGAGCTTCCGATGAAGGTCATCGAGCGAGGTGAAATTCCCGCGGCGAATGACCTTGCGCGCGAGGATCGAGAACCACATCTCGATTTGATTGAGCCACGAGGCGTGCTTGGGCGTGAAGTGGAAGACGATGCGGTGGTTGGGATCGCGCAGGAAGCGCTCGCGCGTGGCCATCGACTGGAGGATGCCAGACTGGCCTTTCACCCCGAGGTCGCCGTCGAAGCCGATGGCCTCGGCCACCAGACGCACCACGGCCTCCGAGCAATGGATGTTGAGGTTATCCAGGACGAGATGCCAGGCGGTTGGCGCCGAGCGTGTAGCAAGGAGCGCGGCCAGGTATTGCGCGAAGTCCGCCTCGGTGCGGGTCGGGCCGAGGTGGTAGTTGACCGCTCCGGTGACCACATCGAAGTCGGCGATGAGGGTGGTGGTGCCGTGGCGGTGGTACTCGAACTCGGTGCGCTCGGGGCGCCCGGGACGCATCGGCTGCGTGGGCGCGGCGCGCTCCAGCGCCTGCACGCCGGTCATCTCATCAATGCTGCGCGTCTCGATCCCGACGCCCGCCCGCTCCGGGGCCAGCCGATAGGTCTGGCAGACATCGCGACACTTGGAGTCGAACTCGGCGTCGCGCGGGGTGTTGATCCAGCCGCGGGTGCGGTGTGGCTTGAGGTCCACCTCGCGCAGGAAACGCCCCACCGACGGGGCCGAGATGCTCTCCACGATGCCGCTTTCGGCCGCTGCCGCCGCGAGCGTCGCCTGGGTCCAATGGGTGAAGGGTCGGCCACCCTCGCTCGGCGGCTCACAGGCCAAGGCGATGATCGCGCAGATCTGCTCCGGCTCGAATGTCGGGGGTGTGCCCGGGCGCGGCGCATCCGTCAAGCGCTCGGCGAACGGCCGCCTCGCGCTGGTGCTCCAGCGTGCCCGCCAGCGCTGCACGGTCGCGCGCCCAATGTTCAGCTCCCTGGCCGTCTCGCGCACGCCGACACCGGCGTCGGCCATTAGAATGATGCGCGCGCGCAGCACCAGGCTCTGCGGCGCCTGATGTTGGCGCACGATGGCTTCAAGATGGTGGCGGTGTTTCGTGGTGAGGGCGATGGGGGCGGCAGCGCAGCGGGCCATGGCGAACAGCTCCGAGCAGTCAAGATTAACCTGTTCAGCATGATGCCACATATACTTAAGAAACGGTATCAGGATTTTCAATCTGTACCACTACTTTCCGTATCTAATGAATGATGCCCGAAAATCTGCGCTTTCTCCCACCGCTTCCCGTGACCCCGTTCTCTTCCCCGGGGGTCTCTCCATGCACAAAGCCTACGTCGAATCGGCGCACGGAGAAAGACCTGACCCCACCGGCCAACTTGCTAAAACGGTGACTTCATACATTTGTAACCACCTCCGCCAAACAAA
>JARRNE010000590.1:0-3732 GCA_037385305.1 Chromatiaceae bacterium
CAAGTCGCGCCGCGCCTCCTCGTGACCGGCACGCGCCTCTTCCACCGCTGTGACCGCCTGCTCCAGGCGCAGGGCGCGCTTGCGGTCATCGAGCTCGATCAGCATCTGGCCTTGGTCCACCCGCTGACCTTCCTCGAAATGGACCGCCTCGACCGGGGCCGAGAAGTCCACCGTGATCGCGACATCCTCGGCCGGCTCGACGACGCCGTAAGCCTCCAAGGTTTGCTGCCAGGTCTGCGGCTCCAGGATCAGGGTTTGGACTTGAGGGATGCGCGGCTCGCGCGCTGCCGGCTGCTCGGGCGCTTCGCCCGAACAGCTGGGAAGGACGGTGGACACCACCAGGGCGATCAAGGAGAAAACGATGGGGGCGACGGAAGGCCTCGCGCGGTCGTTCATTTGCAGACTCCTTGTGCCAGGCGAGGTATTGAGCGTCGAAGATCAGCGAGAAGGCGGGTCGATGACCTTTGCTTTGAGCATTATGCGCTGCATGAGGGTGCCTCGGACAGTAACGATATCCAATCGCCCCTTTGTTGTCCGGCCGAACTGCGGGATAAAATTGGCGGACAGAATGCTGTCCGCATTGCCAGGCCGGATGGCGAGACATAACGACCAAACGAGCGAAGGAGATCATTTGCTTCAGCGATTAACAAACGCATTTCCTCTGTGGGTGCTTGCCGCCAGTGTTCTGGCTCTGATCTATCCGCCGGCATTCACCTGGTTCTCCGGAGGCATGATCACATGGGGACTGGGATTCATCATGCTGGGAATGGGCCTGACGCTGACCCTCGATGATTTCAAGCGGATCGTTCAATACCCCCGCCCGGTCCTTCTCGGTATCGCGCTGCAGTACACCGTCATGCCGTTCTTGGGATATACCCTCGGTTATCTTTTTCATCTTCCCGTTCCCCTGGCTGTCGGCCTGGTGCTGGTGTCCTGCTGTCCCGGTGGAACGGCGTCCAACGTGATCACTTTCCTGGCCGGGGCGGATGTCGCGCTTTCCGTGACGATGACGGCTACCTCGACCATTTTGGCGGTCGTGATGACGCCGATGTTAACGGCCTTTCTGGCGGGCAGCCGGGTCGATGTCGACGCCATGGGCCTTTTCATCAGCACCGTCAAGGTCGTGATCGTGCCGGTGCTTGCCGGAATCCTGATGAACCGTTTCGCGCATAAAGTCAGTTTACGCATCCAGCCGGCCGCACCGCTGGTGGCGGTCGTCTTCATCACCCTGATCGTGGGCACGATCATCGGGACCGGAAAAGATAAGATCATCGAGGCGGGAACGGCTCTTATCCTGTCCGTGATTTGCCTGCATACGTTCGGTTTTCTTTTGGGATATCTTCTGGCGCGTCTTCTGATAAAAGACAAACAAAGCGCGCGGACGATCTCGATCGAAGTGGGGATGCAGAACTCGGGCTTGGGTGTTGTCCTGGCCCGCTCGAATTTTACCAATCCTTACGTGGCCATCCCGTCGGCCATCGCCAGCGTCTTTCATTCGCTGATCGGCAGTTTGCTGGCGGCATTCTGGCGAAAAAGGCCGGCGATGCGGTGGGAATAACTTCTATGCCGGGGTCGGCGTAACCGATCAGCCCCCTCCCGGGCTCCGAGGCTTTGCCGCGCCAATACACCTGGTTTATGTTGCATCAATCCAGCTAATGGCTGCTCTCCAGTCCGCTCATGCCGCCGTAGAAGATTAGCGATTGCTGAGTCACGCCTACCGTTTTGATACACCCGTTTTCTACACACATATGATACACGCGACAGGGTCGCCCTTGCTGCGCGCAACGCTCACGGCGGATGCGTTCAGCTCCAGGCAGCGGCGGACCACGAGGTGCGCTGATGAGCGATGACTCCGGGTTCTCTCGTTACCAAAGAAACGGCCGGCCTCGCTTGGAGCGACCGTCACGGCGCAGACAGATCCTCCTCGATGACGAGCGCGCCGAGACGTTCCGGCGGATTGGCGCTCTGAAGACAGGCCGCGACTCCGGGAACCTGTCGAGGGGATCAGAGCCGTCCACGACCGCTACGTGAAGTACGTTGTCAGGTGGATGCGCCAGCTAGAGCTGAATAGGGATGCTCAGAGACGGTGCCGAGAGAAGAAGAGGCGACGCGAAGAGCAACGCCCAAAGCCGTCCCCGCTCACCAGCCGTTGAGCGCCCTAATCTGCCGGCGTCGGCTCGCCTGGGAGCGTGAGATGCCGAGGGAGGAGAGGGTTGACGATGTAGCAGCGCGCGACACCGTTGCGACCAGCGCCTCGTCGGCAGCAGCATGCCGCCTCCTGCTGTAATAACGTAACTACGCTACCATCACTACCGAAAAAGCGAACCCCCGAAGCCATCCCCGCCCAACGACTGGTGCCCGCGCTCCTAGCCGGCCCCGCCGCCGTCGCTGCCGGTGGCCGCTTACGACCCCTATGTAGAGTTCGGGTTTATGTAGAGTTTGGATCGTCTGCCAGCCGTAGATGCCGTGGTTGCTGAGTTCGGGCGAGTAAGCTCAATGGTGAGCTCAACATAATTTTCAGGTTTCCTGGAGTGCCATCCACGCACGACAGGAGACCATGATGAGTTCGACCGGACAACTTTTCCGTCTACCGAAAGACTGGCTCCTCGCGGGCTGCCCCTTGTGGATGAGTCTGTGCCAGCTGAACATCGAGGACATGGACGAGGAGTTGGTGAGTCGATTTCTCGACGAGCATCTGCCGCAGTGTGATTGCGCCCGGCCGGTGTGCCGGAATCGCGTTGAGCTGCGTGCAGCACTCGGACATCTGCTCCACGTCCTGCGCGCCGAGGCGGTGATTCCCGAAGGGGTACCGGAAACGACCCCGGTCGACGAGGAGCTACGCCGCTTCGACACCCATATGGACCATGTGCTCGGGTTGGCGCCGAAGACGCGCAGCATGCGCCTGCGGACTGTCGCTCGCCTATTGCGAGAGCAGTTCGGCGATCAACCCGTCGTGATCTCGGCGCTCACGCCCGAGAGCCTGCGCCGATTCGTGGCGTGCCAAAGCAAACGCTACAGTAGGCCGGGTAACGCCGCCTGCATGATCTCGGCCTTGCGCGGCTACTTGCGCTTCCGCACCACCTGCGCCGATCAGGTCCATGGGCTGATCGGCGTGCTCGCCTATCCGATCACGTGGAAGCTGGCTTCCCTGCCCAAGACACTGAGCAGCGCAGAGGTTGCGCGTCTGGAGGCGGCGCTCGGCGGGGAGGGGACCTCGGCACGTCGCTCTGATGCCATGGTGCGCTGCGCGCTGGATCTGGGCCTGCGTCGCGGGGAAGTCGCCGGACTCTCGCTCGATGACATTGATTGGCGTGCGGGAACCATTACATTGCGCCGGACCAAGAGCCGTCGCGAAGACTGCCTCCCGCTACCGGCGGCGACCGGTCGGGCGATCGCCGATTACCTCCGTCTCGAGCGCCCGCAGACAGATAGCCGGGCGGTCTTTGTCCGCCACGGCACGCCTTGCGGTCGACCAATCGGCCCCGACTGCGTCGGCAAGACGATCCGCCAGGCTTACGCCCGCGCCGGATTGCCCTATACCGGTGCCCACCTGCTGCGCCACACCATGGCCAGTCGCCTGTTGGCCAGCGGTAGCTCGCTGAAGGAGGTGGCCGATGTGCTGCGCCATCGCTCCCTGGACACCACGCTGATCTACGCCAAGCTCGACAGCCGTAACCTCTCGGCAGTGGCCCTGCCGTGGCCAGGAGGTGAGGCATGAACGCCGCGGTCACG
>JARRNE010000591.1:0-3357 GCA_037385305.1 Chromatiaceae bacterium
GCTAATAGCTGCCGTGCCACGACCGGGCCGCCGACGTCCGCTTGGCCCGTTGCTGCCGATCCGGCATATCCGCTGTCACGGTGAGGTTGGGAGGGCAAGCGAACGTCACACGGACGTCGCGGTTCGGCCGCCTTTGACCGAAGTCGTATGAGAACGCGATCGCGTGACGACTGATGGCAGTCGCTCATGCGCGTGCAGCGCCGGTGTGCGCCGACCGGCAAGGGTGGTCAGGCAGCGATGGCCCGCATCAGCGGCTTGGCGCCAAAGATGTTGATCATTCGCTTCATATTGTAGGCCAGCACCTGCAGGCTCATTTCGGTTTGAACCCTTGGGAGGGTCTTGGTCAGGAAATGGGATCTGCCCATCCATGCTTTGAGGCTTGCGAACCGATGCTCGACGGTCTGCCGGCGGATCGTCATGGCTTCCGGCATACGGTCGAGCCTAGCCTGCATTTTGTCGAGAGCGCCCTCGTGCTCCCAGCGCTTCAGGCGCTTGACCTTATCAGGCGTGCATCTGGATTTGAGCACGCACATCGCGCAGGCCGTGAGGTTGCGGTAGTGATCGATATTGTCGCGTCGATCGGCGCGCACCTTTCCCCTGGTCAGGAACTCGCCCGCGGGGCAGGTGTAGCGGTCGTTCTCGGCGTCGTAGATGAAGTCTGCCACGGTGAAGAGGCCACGCTTGGCGTTGCCGGAGGTCTGCGTCTTGGGGATTACGGGCAGAATGCCAGTGCCCTCGCAGGCCAGCACCTCGTCGCCGTTGTAATAGCCGCGGTCGGCCAACACCGTGACTTGCTCGCATCCGGTCGCCTCGCGGGCCTTGTGGCCCATCGAGCTCAGTTGTGCCCGATCGCTGCCGATGTTGGTCACCTCGTGCGCGACAATCAGATGGTGCTCGGCATCGACGGCGATCTGGACATTGTAGCCGACAATGCCGGTGCCCTTGCCGCTGGTCGCCATGGAGCGCGCGTCGGGATCGGTCAGGGAGACCTGCTTGTCGGGGACTGCCTCGACCTGCCTTCCCATCTCCTTGAGGGACCGCATCTGCCGCCGCAGGCCCTCGATCTTCTCCTTGAGCCGGGCGGTCTTGGCCTCGGCCACGTCATCGTCCTGCCGGTCGGCGCGGTCCAAAGCGGCCAGATAGCGCGCGATGCTGGCCTCCACCTGCTCGATCCGCTTGGCGACCTTGGCCACGGTGAAGTTCTTGTCGCGGTTGTTGACCGCCTTGAACTTGCTGCCGTCGATGGCCACGACAGCCTGGCTGAACAGGCTGAATTGACGGCATAGCACGACGAACTGCGCACAAGCCGCGCGGATCGCCGGCCCGTTGTCGCGGCGGAAGTCGGCGATGGTTTTGAAGTCCGGCATCAGCCGACCCGTCAGCCACATCAGCTCAATGTTGCGCAGGGTCTCCCGTTCCAGCCGTCGGCTCGACTGGATGCGGTTGAGATAACCATAGAGGTAGATCTTCAGCAGCGTCGCGGGATGCTAGGCTGGCCGCCCGGTTACCTCCGGCACAGCACCGGTAAACCCCAGCGCTTGCAGGTCCAGCTGGGGTTTCGCGACGTGGGCTTCCAGAGTCTCAAGAACATCTCCGAGCCCGTCCGAGTCTTCCAGACTCTGCTGGACGAGGAATCGGCCGGGAAGGTGCTCTCCGGGCGCCTGAAGGCCCGGGTGCCCATCTGGCGGCAACCGGCGTATCTGGCTGCTGCCGCCGCCGTGCTGGTCCTGGGTGGAGGGCTGGCCCTCAGGGACTTCCTCCTCGTCCTCCCCAGCGATGCTGCCCGGAACGTGAGGTCCGAGGCCCTGGAAGGGTTGTCGGAGACGGAGGATCCCCGGCGGATTGCCGTCCTCTATTTCGAGCCCCGGAGCCCGCAAGAGGACGTGCCCTTTCTGGCGGCGGGCCTTACCGAGACCCTCATCGAGGAGCTGAGTCCCGTTCCTGGTCTGCACGTGGTCTCCCGGAACGGTGTTGCCCCTTACCGAGGTGCCGTCCTGACTCCGGACTCCATCGGAAGAGCGCTGGAGGTGGGGACCATCGTGAACGGGACCGTGGCACTGTCCGGTGACCAGGTCCGTCTGAACATCGAGTTCACGAACGCCTCCACAGGCCAGAGTCTCGGGCGATACCGGGAGGAGAGACCCCGGGCGGAGCTGTTCGCGCTCCAGGACGACCTGGCCCACGAGGTGGCGGTTCGCCTGAGGGAGATCGTGGGGGATGAAGTCGAGCTCATCGAGCGACAGGCCGGGGCCGAGAATCTCCGGGCCTGGGAGCTGATGCAGCGAGCGCGGGCCCTCAGCGACCAGGCCGATGCAGCCGTCCGGGCCGGGGAGGCCGAGACCGCCTGGCCCAGCGCAGCCACTGCAGACTCCCTCCTGGCCGCCGCCGAGGAGGAGGCACCCGGTTGGGTGGAGCCCACTATCCGTCGTGGATGGCTGGCGTATGAGCGGTCCCGCTGGAGCGGTTCCTCCGAGCAGGCGGAAGCGGGGCACTGGATCGAGGAGGGGATGCGACATGCCCAGGTGGCGTTGCGGTTGGATTCCCTGGATGCCGACGCTCTGGAGCTGAGGGGAACACTCCAATACTGGAAGTGGCTCCTGGACCTGGAGCGGGAAGATGGCGGCCGCCCGGGCCTACGCCGCCGATGCCTACCTCCGAAACGCCGACGTCATTCTCTGGCGCCTCTACACTACCTCCTACGATCTGGAGGACCGGGTGGAGGCCGAGAAGTGGTGTGCGGAGCTGGGTCGCAGGTTCCCCGGGGACCTCAGGTTCGTGAAGTGCCAGCTCTGGCTCATGAGCATGCACGACGAGGAGGTGGACGTGCAGCGGGCGTGGGAGTTGGCAGCGGAGTACGAGAGAGCCTCCACTCCCCAGACCGTGGAGTTGGACCGCAGGTGGGCGGGGATGGCGGTGGCGGCGGCTCTGGCTCAGGCCGGATTGAAGGACAGCGCCCGGGCCGTGGCGGTCCGGTCCCGGGGTGGGGCGTCCGTGGATCCAGCCCGGGACCTGGTGTATGTGGAGGCGTTCGTCAGGACACTCCTCGGGGACAACCAGGAGGCGCTGGACCTCCTCACCGAATACCTGGCGGTGATAGGCCAGGGTGGGGCCGGGACGCTGGGGGATCATTGGTGGTTCAACGGTCTCCGGGACGAGCCCCGATATCATACCCTCTTCAGGGATTCTGGCGGGGGGTAGGGGCGAGTCGAGACCTCCCCGGTAGGGGAGGCAGCCGGAAGGCCCGGGGGCGGCTCTTGCGAGCCGCCCCGTTTCCTGTGCTCGAGGGTGCCGAGCAGGGCTGCTGTCCAACCCCCACCCGGTACTGACAGTCAACCTCCGGTACCTTCGGTGAGACGG
>JARRNE010000592.1:0-2610 GCA_037385305.1 Chromatiaceae bacterium
CTTCATGAATGCCTCCGAGACCATACCCATCAGGTGGGCGTGGGCGTTCTCCCGATCGTCCACGGGATTGAGATTGTGGCGGTAGCCAGCGTCGCGAGGTACAAGGCGATGAAGAAAGGCGACCATGTCCGACTGCAGCATCTCCTCCCGCTCGTTCAGGTTGACATAGGCGGTCGTATGGGGGGAGATAAGCGTCACCAGGCCGTTCTGTAGCCCGGTGGCGGCAGAGACGTCGGAAACCCGGCCCGTGATATCGATGATTTGGATCGCCTCGGTGGTCTTAAGCGTGAGCCTTTCGTGAGAGAATTTCATAGGGTCACCGTCGCTCGAGGATCGGATATGGGCCAGCTCCCTGAACGCCATGAGCAGATCCGGCTCGTCCACGCGGGTTTTATCCGCCAAGTGGTCGAGAGCTGCCAAGACCAGGCCAGACAGCAGGATTTCGAGGGCCTGCTGGATGCCGCGCTTCGCAGCGGTTGGTCTGCCCTGGTGGGCGCCGTGCGCCGCATCGCAGCAGGCGAGCATGGAGCGACGGTCTTCGCCGGTCTCGACGAGGAAGACCAAGTGATTGCGGAGAGCATCCTCCTCGGCCTGCAGGACCCGTCGACCCTGCCGAAAGCCGGCGCCGGCCCGGACCCGGCACTGGCCGCCCCGGGGCTCGCCCACATGATCCACGCCGCGGCCCGCGGAAATGCCCAGGCCCTGATGCTCATCGGCAACATGGCGGAGCAGATGAGTCGTGTCGGGGGCAGCCTGGGCCGTCTCGCCGGCGTCATACGCCCCCTGGTCAACGGCGAACGCGAGCCGGAGCGGCTCTGCAGGGGGATGGATGTCCAGACGCAGCAGCTCGTGCTCGAGATCCTGTCCGAGCTAGGGCGCCTGGACGCGCACTGAGCATGCGGTCATCCGCCCTGCCAGAGTCAGATCGGGTTGCCGCGCCCGAGCTCAAGGCCGGCTCCCCCTGGGGGAATCGCCCCCGCCCATTGATGCATTGGCCGGTAAGGCGATTGCCCCGACGAAGTGACAGGTCGGCATTGGCGCTGCTGTTTCTGCTCGCCCTCCTCTCGGCGAGCAGCCGTGCCGGCAATGAGATCGTCGGCGCCCCAATCGTCCAGAGCGACGGCTCTCTCCTGGTCCGGAATCGGGTAATCCATCTGTACGGGATCTACATGCCGCCCACCAACCGCGAGTGCCGTACCTGGATCAGTCCGGTCCAGTGCGGCTCCCGCGGCGTCCTGGCGCTGGAGTTCCGGATCAACGGCTTTGTCAACTGTTACCCGAAGTATCAGAACGAAGACGGCAGCACAAGCGCCACCTGTTACGTGGACCGCACGCATTTCAGCAACGGGGAGGATCTGGCGGCCTACCTCATCCAACAGGGATGGGCGCTCGCCACGCCGGATGCGCCCTTCGAGTACCACGCATTGGAGCGAATCGCCCAGAACCAGGGCCGCGGGGTCTGGGGGTTTTCCGTCGACACCATTACGAGACAGCCTTTCCGGAGGCGCCATTGAGCCGCATCCTGGCGGCTGCGAGATCGTGCATCGGCATCCCGACGGCCACGCGCTACTCCGGACGGCGCTGACTGCAGTAACTGGTAGCGGCGCTACGCAGCTCGTCAGGTCGGCTCCGACTCCGGCTCGAGCTCCAGGGACACGGAATTGATGCAGTACCGCAGCCCCGTTGGCCGTGGCCCGTCCTCGAAGACATGACCCAGGTGGGCCCCGCAGCTGCTGCAAAGAACCTCCACACGCCGCATGCCGTGGCTGAGGTCATCCTTTGTGGCAACGGCACCGGAATCCGCCGGCTCCCAGAAGCTTGGCCAGCCGGTCCCCGAATCATACTTGGTGCTGGAAGGGAAGAGCTCCGCCCCGCAGCAGGAGCATTTGTACATCCCCTGGCCTTTGTACGCGTAATATTTGCCGGTGAAGGGCGGCTCGGTACCCTTCTCACGGCATACGTGGTACTGCTCGGCACTTAGCGCTTCGCGCCACTCGGCCTCGCTCTTCTCGATCTTTGGCACCATATCCGCCTCGCTGAGGTTACTCGACACACCACCGAACGGCCATGGCCTCAGCGCCACCCCAGAGAATGTAAGTCGCTGCCACCAGGACCGTTTCCCTCACCCCGACCCTCTCCCCGGGGGGGCGAGGGGGATTCGGAGCCCGCTACGCGCGACTTTCATACGGTAGTCGCTGGGGCTTCCTTGAGGCCCGGTCCCCGGCCGCTTATACTGCCTGGCGCCGACCGTCCGTCCCCGGGCGGCACTTCTAACGTGTTGAACGAGCTCACAGATTTAGCTCCCGAGATGCGTCCCTTCCAGCCGCCCGTGCGTATCCTAATGAGGCCCGGCCCTTCGGATGTCCACCCCCGCGTCCTCGAGGCCCTGGCTCGCCGCACCATCAGACACCTCGATCCCCTCGAAGCAGATGTTCATCAAGACTCAACGCCGCCCGCTCTTGCGCCTCGCGATGATCAGTGGGGCCATCGGGCTCTTCCTGGTTGCCTACTACTGGGGTCACTGGTACAAGCTCCGCACCGCACCGCCTCTCCATATCGAAGGGGTGCTGGTACGGCCCGCCCAGCAGCTGCCGCCCTTTGAGCTGCACG
>JARRNE010000593.1:0-2602 GCA_037385305.1 Chromatiaceae bacterium
CTGCCTGCGACTGAGGTCCGGTCAGACCTTCCTGCGCATACCGACCATTGTCGAGCTGGCATCCTTTTAGCAAGCCTCGATTTCCACGCTCATGGGTTCGCCTAACGCCCGTTTTTCGCCGCATAGCAGGGACTGAGCAGCAAACAGCATAACCTATTGATTTCACGTTAACATTTCTTCCGTCCCCCGCACCGCTGGAAGCGTGGGCCACTCGAATCTGCTTCATAGACGCGGTCCAGTTAGCAATTCACGGTACTGAAAGTGACATTCTTGGGCGAGCCTTCTCATCTTTGTTTAGGATTCGGATGCGTTAATAGCGGCAAGGTATTGTATTTCCTGCATGATGAGCTATGCTTCTCATGTGGTTATCAGTCATGGTAAACAGCTAACGGATTGTTCGCGAGAGGCTCGCTTTTTCCTCGAGCCGATCAATCCCCTGCATCGCCAGTACGAGGCCCTGCGGGCCTATTTCGTCGAAGGCCTGCCATCAGCCGAAGCAGCGCGCCGCTTCGGCTATACCCCCGGTGCGTTCCGGGTGCTGTGCCACCAGTTCCGCCGTACCGAAGACCTCCAAGGGCGGTTCTTTCGCGACATTCGCCACGGCCCCCAGGCCGCACCGGCCCGCGATCCAGTCCGGGATCTGGTCGTGGCTCTACGCAAGAAGAATCTCTCTGTCTACGATATCCAAGCTGAGCTCGCCGAGCAGGGACACGCCATCAGCATCAACTCCCTGTCCGTGCTGTTGCACGAGGAGGGCTTTGCCCGCCTGCCGCGGCGCCGCGATGAGGAGCGCCCCTCGCGCATCAAACCCGAGCGGGCCGAGGTCGCCGATGTACGTCAGCTCGACCTTGCGCCACGTTCCTTTCGCACACCGGTGGCCGGGCTGTTCCTGTTCGTCCCCTTGATGCGGCACTTGGACTTGGCCACAGTTGCTCAAGAGGCGCAGCTTCCCGGCTCCAAGATGGTTCCGGCACAGCAGGCCTTGCGCAGTCTGCTCGCCCTGAAGCTCATCGGTAAGGAACGCAAGAGCCATGTCATGAACCTGGTTTTCGATGACGGGCTGGCCCTGTTTGCCGGACTCAATGTGATGCCCAAACGCTCCTATCTTGCCGCCTACAGCTCCAGCATCGGGGAGCAGGGTATCCGACGCTTCATGGAGGTGTGGTTCCAGCATGTTCAGCGCCTGGGTCTCTCGCACAGTGGCTCATTGGATCTCGATTTCCATTCGGTGCCGGCCAACTCCGAACAGGAGCCCCTGCAAAAACACTACGTCTCGCGTCGCAGCCGCAGCCAGAAAGGCGTGTTGGTGTTCCTGGCTCGCGACGCCGAGCAACGGGTGATGTGCTATTCCAACGCCCATGTACCCAAGTCCGAACAAGCCGATGAGATCCTGCGCTTTGTCGAGTTCTGGAAGCAACAGACCGGGCAGCCACCCCAGGAGTTGGTGTTCGATTCGCAGCTCACCACCTATGCCAACCTGCGTCGACTCGATGAACAGGGCATCCGCTTTCTCACCCTTCGTCGACGCACCCGCAAGCTGTTGGCCGCGATCTACGCGCGCCCCCCTTCCGCCTGGCGGCGAATCACGCTGCGCAGCCTGACCCGTCGCTATCGAGCTCCGCGGGTATTCGATGAGCGCATCGCCCTCAGAGGCTATGGCGACAAACCCATTCGTCAACTCTCCATCCTGGACCTTGGCCACGAAGAGCCCACCATCCTGCTCACCAACGACCTGAACGCTACCCCTTCGAATTTGATCACACGCTATGCGCAGCGCATGCTCATCGAGAACGGCATCGCCGAGGCCATCCATTTCTTCCATATCGACGCCCTCTCATCCATGGTCGGGCTCAAGGTCGATTTCGACCTGCAGCTCACGCTGATGGCAAGCTCCTTGTACCGCCTCTTCGCCCAGCACCTGCCCGAGAACTACCGCCGCGCCACGGCGAAGGTGCTGTTCGACAACCTGCTCGATGTCAGCGGGCGGGTCGACATCGAAGAGCGACGCATCGTCGTAACGCTCGATAAGCGTGCCCACAACCCCTACCTGGTCGACTGTGGACTTGCCGACCAGCCCACACCGATGCCATGGCTACAAGATCGAGAACTGGTAATCGCCTTCTCCTGACCGGATCCTTTGCCACCCCGAATGTTAGGTCAACTTTCTACGTGGAAATCGAGGCTAGCGAAGAGGACGGACTGCGCTGTGCGGTTGCCGAGGCACGCCGCCGCTACACTCGGATGATCAATTTCCTTCAAGGGTGGCGCGGACACCTTTGGCAGGAACGCTTCCACTCCTTCGTCATGGACGAGCAGTATCTGCTGGCAGCGGTCCGGTACGTCGAGCGCAACCCGCTGCGGGCGGGGCTCTGCAAGTCTGTTGAAGACTGGCGCTGGTCGAGCGCCCGTGCCCACTTGCACGAGCAAGATGACGGGCTTGTTTCGGTACGACCACTGCTGGATCTGATCCCCGACTGGCGGCATTTCCTGGCCGAGCCAGACGCGGACACTTTGCCGGAACGGATTCACCTGCATGCGCGTACTGGCCGACCATTGGGCTCGGAAGACTTCGTCAAGCAGCTTGAGGTTCGCCTTCGGCGCA
>JARRNE010000594.1:0-4130 GCA_037385305.1 Chromatiaceae bacterium
CTCTTTCTGGGCCTGTTCATGTGGGGGCACATGTTCTTCGTCGCCAGCATCCTGATCAGCACGGACGCCATGTGGATGGTGACGAAGATGTTCGAGGGGTACTACATCTTCGGCACGTCGCACCCGGTCCTGGTCTCCGGCGTGGTAGCACTCGTCATCGTCTTCTTCGTCGCCCACGCGTTCCTAGCGATGCGGAAGTTCCCGGCCAACTACCGCCAGTACCGCGCCTTCATCGGGCACAAGAACCTGTTCCGCCATGCCGACACGACGCTGTGGTGGGTGCAGCTCGTCACCGGTTTCCTGATGTTCTTCCTCGCGCCCGCGCACCTCTACCAGATGCTCATGAATCCCGGCGCCATCGGCCCCTATGGCTCCGGCGAGCGCGTGTTCACCGCCTGGTGGCCGCTGTATCTCATCCTCCTCTTCTGCGTCGAGCTGCACGGCGGCATCGGTCTGTATCGCCTGTCGGTCAAATGGGGGTGGTTCGAGGGCAAGGACCCGGACGCGTCCCGGCGGCGCCTCTCGCTGCTCAAGTGGGGGCTCACCGTGTTCTTCCTGGTGCTGGGGCTGCTGACGCTGGCGGCGTACTACAAGATCGGCTGGGAGATCCGTGACAACCCCGGCGTGCGCTACACGCCGACTTGGGTGCAGGCCGGCGCGCCGGGAAGCCCGCAATGAAAATCGTCTACACGGACGTCCTGGTGATTGGCGGCGGCCTTGCCGGCCTGCGGACGGCGGTCGCAGCGAAACGCCGCGGCCACGACACCATCATCCTGTCCCTGGTGCCGGCGAAGCGCTCCCACTCCAAGGCGGCCCAGGGCGGCATGCAGGCGAGCCTCGCCAACGTCACAAAGGGACGGGGCGACAACGAGGACGTGCATTTCGAGGACACCGTGCGCGGCTCGGACTGGGGCGCCGACCAGGAGGTGGTGCGCATGTTCGTCGACACAGCGCCCAAGGCGGTGCGCGAGCTCGCGGGGTGGGGCGTGCCCTGGAGCCGCGTGGGCCGCGGGGATCGCGAGGTCGTCATCAACGGCCAGAAGGTCACCATCACCGAGCGCGACGAGGCCCACGGCACCCTGGCCCAGCGTGACTTCGGCGGCACCAAGAAGTGGCGCACCTGCTACGTCTCCGACGGCACCGGGCACGCGATGATCACGGCGGTGGCCGACCGGGCCATCGCCGAGCAGATCCCGGTGCACGAGCGGACCGAGGCCTTGGCGCTGATTCACGACGCGGGCCGTTGCTACGGCGCGGTGGTGCGCAACCTGATCACCGGCGAGCTCGTCGCGTACGTCGCCAAGGCCACCGCCATCGCGACGGGCGGCGCGGGCCGCCTCTACCGGGTGACGACCAACGCAGTGATCTGCGAGGGGATGGGCCACGCGATCGCGCTGGAGACCGGCGTCGCCGCGCTCGGCAACATGGAGGCCGTGCAGTTTCACCCCACCGGAATCTTCCCCGCGGGCATCCTCGTCACCGAGGGCTGCCGCGGCGACGGCGGGCTGCTCAAGGACGCCGACGGCAACCGCTTCATGCCCGATTACGAGCCGGAGAGAAAGGAGCTCGCCTCGCGCGACGTCGTGTCGCGCCGCATGGAAGAGCACATCGCCAAGGGCCGGGGCGCCGATCTGCCATTACTTCCTCGGCGTCGACCCGGTGAGGGAATGGATTCCGGTGCGCCCCGCGCAGCACTACACCATGGGCGGCCTGCGTACCAGGCCGAACGGCGAAAGCCCGACCCTGAAAGGCCTGTTCGCCGCCGGCGAGGCGGCGTGCTGGGACATACACGGGTTCAACCGCCTGGGCGGGAACTCCGTGGCCGAGACCGTGGTGTCCGGCATGATCGTCGGCGAATTCATCGCCGACTTCTGCGACAAGGCCGAGAACGACCTCAATGTGCCGATCGGCCTGGTGCACGACCTCGTCGACTCCGAGCGCGCCAAGCTGGACGCGATGCTCGAGGGCTCGGGCGCGGAGGACGCCACCGAGCTCAAGGTGCGCATGCAGAACATCATGACGGACAAGGTCGGCATCTTCCGGCGCGGCGAGGATCTGAAGTCCGCGGTGGAGGCGCTGCAGCAGCTGCTGGAGCGCAGCCGGAGCATCGGTGTGCACTACAAGGCGGCCGGCGCCAACCCCGAGCTGGTGACAGCATACCGCACGCAGAAGATGCTCAAGCTGGCGCTTGCCATCGCCCACGGCGCCGCCACCCGGACCGAGAGCCGCGGCGCGCACTACCGCGAGGACTATCCGCGGCGCAACGACGCCGAGTGGCTCAAGCGCACGCTGGCCACCTGGCGCAGCGACGCCGATACCCTGCCGCAACTTGCCTATGAGGCACTCGACGTCACGAAAATGGAGCTGCCGCCGGGCTGGCGCGGCTATGGGGAAAGGGACTATGTCGACCACCCGGACACCGCGGCGCGCGCGGCCGAGGTCGAGAAGATCCGGCAGCACGGCGGCGACCGCTACGCGATCCAGCAGGCGCTGATGCCCTTCGTGCACCTCCTGCCGGAGCGCTTTCGCGGGCGAAACGAACGGATTGACGAGCCGAAGGCGGCCGGCCAATGAAGGACACGACCACCGAGAACCGGCAGCTCAAGATCAGCGTCCTGCGCTACAACCCGCAGGTTCCGGGCGACAGGCCGCGGCTGCAGACCTACGACCTCGAAGAGGCGGCCGGCATGACGCTGTTCATCGCGCTGAACGAGATCCGCGAGAAACAGGATCCTTCGTTGCAGTTCGATTTCGTCTGCCGCGCCGGCATCTGCGGCAGCTGCGGCATGATGATCAACGGCAGGCCCGGACTCGCCTGCCGCACGCTGACCATGAACCTCGGCCCCGAGATCACTCTCGCGCCCCTGCCGGTTTTCGAGCTGATCGGCGACCTGTCCGTCAACACCGGCAAGTGGATGCGGGCGATGAGCGAGCGGCTCGAGACCTGGGTCCACATGAAGCAGCAGGAAGTCGATCTCACCCGCATCGAGGAGCGCATGGAGCCGCAGCTGGCCGAGGAGATCTACCTGCTGGACCGCTGCATCGAGTGCGGCTGCTGCATCGCCGGCTGCGGCACGGCGCGCATGCGCGAGGCATTCGTCGGTGCCGTCGGACTCAACAAGATCGCCCGCTTCCGCCTCGACCCGAGGGACGGCCGCACCGACGACGACTATTACGAGCTGATCGGCGACGACGACGGTGTGTTCGGCTGCATGTCGCTGCTCGGCTGCCACGACGTCTGTCCGAAGAATCTCCCGCTGCAGACCCGGATCGCCTTCCTGCGGCGCAAGATGGTGGCAGTGGGGCTGAAGTAGCCGCGACCGCGCTCATCCCGACCGCGGTGTTTTCCGCCGCCGGCATTGCCGGCATCGGCAAGGGTACTTCGAACGCCTTCAGTATGATCGTCGTGAGGTCGTGCATGCCGCCCAGAGAGGGGCGCTGCGGTGTCAGACCGGGCCGAACGGCCGGTGGCTGGTGATGGTCGGAAAGAACAGGAAGCGCGGGGGCGAGTCGGGCCGCAGCGGATGCATCTGGTCGAAACGCGCCACACCCGCAATGGCATCCATACGGTCCGGCGCCTGGCGATCCCAGTCGTAAGCAAACAGCCAGCCGGCGCGAGGTGAGCGCGCGCTCATCGGGCGCACCGTGCAGCACGCCGCGCCTTCCATTGACTTGCCTCCGGCGGTAATGGCAACACGTCCAGTCCTGTGCCGGCACCCCCGGGGACGAGAGGATTCCGTGGCATAACGAGCCTGCCCGGCCCAACCCGCTGGCGCGGACGTCGGTTCCGTCCGGCGGGTGGCCGCTGAACAGCGGCACCATGGTGCGGAGCCTACCGCTGAAGGGATGGGAAATCGAGTGCCACCAAGCCAGATCGAGGGGAAAGCGACAAAGCGCGAGGTTCCCACTACCGGCGCCTGTTGGCCGAAGCAAGCCAAACGTCGGCTACCCACGCTGCCGAACAGGCCGGCTGCGGATTGACAGAGGAAGCCGGTGATGCCATAGTCGGCGCTAGCGGACGCTGAGAGGGACCACCCATGCTCGCAGGGAAGAGCCGGCCGCCGGGCTGGTCCACCACGACGGCACGCGGCGAGGCCAACGTTCCTGTCGACACCGACAAGCTCGTCGGC
>JARRNE010000595.1:0-2589 GCA_037385305.1 Chromatiaceae bacterium
AGGCCGTAGACGAGATCCGGGTTGTAACGGGCCAGGGGCAGCAGGGTGTGGGTCAGGGTGAAGACGAGGTGAAAGTACTGGATCGGCAGCAGCTCCAGCTCGCGGGCATCGACCCAAGCGGCACGCTGACTGCCGCGGCACTTGGGGCAGTTGCGGTTGCGACAGCTGTTGTAGCTGATCTCGATGTGCCCGCAGTGCTCGCATTGGTCGACGTGTCCGCCAAGGGCGGTGGTGCGGCAGCTCTCGATCGCCTCCATGGCCGCAAGCTGCGGAGCGCTGAGATCGTGCTTCTCCCGATACTCGGCGCCGTATGCGCGGAAGACATCGGCGACCTCGAGCCGGATCTCCGCCGGCTCGGGCGGGAATTCCCGGGCTATCTCATAGCTTGTTGCGGGCCCGTTGTTCACGACCGACAGGTCGCGGCGAAATCCCGCACAATGGGATTTCCACTCCCGATTCGCCCGTTCGCCAACGCGTTCACCGGACCTCTACCTGGAATTCGCGGAGCATCTCTTCCGCTTTTTCTTTGCCATAGTCTGCGACCATCTTCTTCCACAGCTGGCTCTTTCTGACCTTCTGTTGATAGTCCTTTGTCATACGTTCCTGTTCTTCTCTTGAGGGCCGAATACCTTTGCCCACCAAGTGCATCCCTTCCTCATCAATCCACGTGGCGCCTTCCTCGTGATCGGGTTCCTTACTTCCCAGGCAGCACTTTTTGTATTTCTTTCCACTCCCACAGGGACACGGATCATTTCGGCCGATTTGGTGACTCATCGCGTTTGTGCTTTCGGCGTATCTTGTGGCTTTCTTCGATTCTTTCGTCCTTTTATTATTATTACGACGAGTTAATCCTTACGATCATTCATCGATCTATCTTTCCAGTGCCACCTGTACTTTCTATTTATTTAGTCCAACAGTGAGTAGACGGCCCGTGGCCGTGGTTAAACACGGACTCGGGCCGTCTATCGCGCCCGACACCGCGCCGTGCCGCCAGGCATCGCGGACGGGTGCTGAGGGAAAAACCTGTTGTGGATCTGCAGCATAGGGGCCCGCTTGTCGCGGGGTCCCGTTCGACCGGACGCGTCCAGGCGGATGATAGACGGCCAATGGCCGCCCTATCACGGCACAGGCCAGGCTTGTACGAACGGGGCCGCCCGAGGTACTGTATAAACATACAGCTTCCTGAGAGGGCATGCCGATGCCGACGCCCCCGCGCCGGTCTCCGTTCCTGGAGCAGGTCCGTGACGCTATCCGGGTGCGGCACTACAGCATCCGCACGGAGCAGGCCTATGTGGACTGGATCCGTCGCTACATCCTGTTCCACGCCAAAAGGCACCCCAAGGCGATGGGGGCGGCCGAGGTGGGGGCGTTCCTGACCCATCTGGCAGTGGAGCGCGATGTGTCGTCGAGCACGCAGAATCAGGCGCTCAATGCCCTTGTATTCCTCTACGACAAGGTGCTGGAGCAGCCCCTGGGCGAGGTGCACGGGGTGGTCCGCGCGGCACGCAAGCCGCGCTTGCCGGCGGTGCTGACCCGGGAGGAGGTGGCGCGGGTGCTCGCGGGGCTTGTGGGGCCTATCTGGCTGGTTGCCTGTCTGCAGTACGGATCGGGTCTGCGATTGCTGGAGAGTGTCCGGCTGCGGGTGAAGGACCTCGACTTTGAGCACCGCGCCCTCGTGGTGCGGGAGGGTAAGGGGGGCAAGGACCGGGTGGTAACGCTGCCGGACGAGCTTATGGAGCCTCTGCGGGCCCATCTTGCCAACCGCAGGATGCTGTTCGAGCAGGATGTGCGGGCGGGGTGGGGGACTGTGTATCTGCCGCATGCGCTGGCCCGCAAGTATCCGCACGCGCCCTCGGAATGGGCCTGGCAGTACGTGTTTCCGGCGACCCGCGTCAGTGTGGATCCGCGCTCCGGCGCGAAGCGCCGGCAGCATCTGGATGAGAGTGCGGTGCAGAAGGCCGTGCGGCGTGCGGTCGTGGCCGCCGGGGTGGACAAGCCGGCAAGCTGCCATACGCTGCGGCACTCGTTCGCGACGCATCTGCTGGAGCGGGGCGCCGACATCCGCACGGTTCAAGAGCAGTTGGGGCACGCCGATGTGCGCACCACGCAGATTTACACCCACGTGCTTCAGCGGGGCGGCCGTGTGGTGCGCAGTCCGCTCGGGGAGGCTCTCCAACTGGCGGTGACGTAGGGCATGGAATGCCCCGCCAGCCGGCCGCCGCGGGGCTGGCGCCGGTGGCGTGATCCTAGGGATCGTCTGTGTCGCCATCCAGATGAGCCCTTCCCCTCTGGTCGGTGGCCTTGGGCTGGTGCCTCTCTTGCTCTTCTATGCCGCAACGATAGACCATGTTCTGGCGCCGGTCGAATTCCGTTCAATTAAGCGCAGACCGGCTGGTAGCTGGAGGCGCCACCCCGTCCGAAGAAGAAGGGGTCACGCTTTGACTTTTGCCTCGGCCCCATCAGGCAACAGCAAGCCGAGCTTGCACAATCCAAGACCCCGGTTGTCGACCCCGGTTGTCTTTCTCTATTCGTCTACTGCGTTTGCGACAGCCTTGCTCTCCGGGCAGGATGCGGCCGCCCTGACCGCCG
>JARRNE010000596.1:0-2579 GCA_037385305.1 Chromatiaceae bacterium
GACATCGTGCCGATCCGAGACCGTGAGGAGGTCCCCTTGCGGGACGCGCTGGGCCGCATACTAGCGGAAGACGTCCTGAGTCCCATCAACGTGCCTTCGTATGTGAACTCGGCCGTCGACGGCTATGCCATCCGTTCCGCGGATCTCCCCACCCGCGGCTTGGCGACCCTCACCTTGATCGGCACGGCATGGGCGGGTCGGCCCTGTGGAGAGACCGTTCAGCCCGGGCAGTGTATCCGCATCATGACCGGAGCCAAGATGCCCGACGGCGCGGACACGGTGGTAATGCAAGAGCATGCGGAGGACGCGGAGACCGGGATTTGCGTCGGGGAAGGGCACCACCCTGGCCAGAACGTGCGCATGGCGGGGGAGGATCTCGTCGCTGGCCAGCCCGCTGCCGCGGCGGGCAAGAAGATTACGCCGGCGGTCCTGGGGCTCCTGGCGTCCCTGGGAATCCCGTGGGTGGCTGTCACGCGCCGCCTGCGGGTCGCCTTCTTCGCCACGGGCGATGAGCTGCGCTCCATCGGTGAACCCCTGGGGGAAGGGGAGCTCTACGACAGTAACCGTTACACCCTATACGGCATGCTCGCCCGGCTCGGCGTGGAGCAGCTCGATCTGGGCGTTGTGCCCGACACACCGGAGGCGATCCGTAGAGCCTTTGAACGGGCGGCGGAGCGCGCGGATGTGATCATCACCACCGGCGGCGTCTCGGTGGGCGAGGCGGACTACGTAAAGGAGGTCATCACCGACCTGGGCGAGGTGACCTTCGGCAACATCGCCATCAAGCCCGGACGGCCCCTGGCCTTCGGCCGCGTCGGACGCAGCGTCTTCTTTGGTCTACCCGGCAATCCGGTGGCGGTCATGGTGACCTTCTACCAGCTTGTTCAGCCAGGCCTGCGGCGCATGATGGGGGAGACCGGGACGCGTCCGGTCCGGTTCGAGGCGCGCTGCCTGTCGCAGCTGAAGAAGAGGCCGGGTCGAACCGAGTTCCAGCGGGGACGGTTGACGATCGATGCCGATGGGAGGGTGGCAGTGTCGAAGACGGGTGCCCAGGGCTCCGGCATCCTGAGCTCGATGAGCGCGGCCGACTGCTTCATCGTGCTGCCGCGGGGGTCCGGCGCCGTGGGGCCCGGCGACACCGTCTGGGTGGAGCCCTTCGAGGGGACCACCTGATGCCCCTTGGGCGCTGGCCTTCCGAGCTGAACCGCAGAGGCGCGGAGCTACAGAGAGCGAAGCGGAGAATGGAAGGGTAGCGGCAACACCGGCAGATCCTTTCGCTCGCGCGCCATCGTCCGCCAGGTGCTCGGAGAGACTTTCCGCAACCGGCTGATGAGCGACGGCTGTTGGGGCTATCGCGAGGTCGACCAGCGGCCGCGCTGTCTGGCCCACCTCATCCGCAAGGCCCACGGCCTGGAAGAGAGCTTCGATGCCGAAACCGAGCGCTTCGGCACCCACACCCTGCAGGTCATCGAAACTTGCCGAAAGCGTGCCGCCTTGCCCTGGACCTGTCTTGCAGAGGTGATCCGCCAACAACGCAAAAGCCTTCCGGCACCACCGCTTCCATTGGCTGCAACCTGATCGCTCCCCAATGACTCCACCCAACAGCCAAGGGGGCTAAACGATCCGATCCTTTGGTACCGCTTGCCGGCGGCATCGAGACGGCGCAGGCAATACCCGATGCCAAGCTCCAGGTCATCCAGGGCATGGGCCACGAGCTTCCCGCGCCAGCATGGCCGGAGATTGTCGAGGCAATCGGTGTGCACACTGAGAAACCATCTGAATAGCGTGAGCACCGACGAAATCGGCCACCGGAGAAGTGACTGATAATGCAGGGTCATGTTCCGAAGAGCGGAGGTTAACGGGTTTCTCCACGAACGCCGGTCCCTGGCCGACTCTGGCCGCTGACCAGACAATCGGCAGCGCAACGGTGGCTGACGCTTATGCTCCGCGCTCGACCCAAAGCAGACGTTGCAGCTCGGCCGTGAGAACGTCCGCTCCGCCGCGATTGCGGAATCCTGGCCCGAGGTCTTGCGCGGGCGCGCTGCAAGGACTGCGGTGAGGACTTCCTGATCGCCTTCTCGTGCAAGACACGCGGGGCCTGCCCGTCTTGTAACACCCGGCGCATGGTGGAGATCGCCGCCCACCTGAGCGAGGCGGCTCTCTTGCAGGTGCAAGAGCGGGTGCGCCGCCGGGTGCTCAAAGCCTTCGTGCGTTGGGGGTTGCTGGAGGCGGGCGCGCGCGACGAGATGCTCGCCTGGCAGCATGGCGGGGGCTTGTCGCTGGATGCCGCGGTGCGCAGCGCCGCCGATCTCTCCTTGCCGCGGACCGCCAGAGTGGGAGCTGTTCGGCCAAACGGTCGAGATCGATCCGATCCATCCGGAACCGGAGTACGACTTCGATCAGCGTGTGAGCTCGTAAACCATTCCTCGCCTCGGTAGGGCTCGACCCCCTCCTCCGTACGTGGAAAACACCCGTTGGATCGCCTATCCTTCAGCGGCCCGAATGCGGGAACACGGAGCAAGCTCCCCGTGACCACGAGTCGGACATCCAGATCGATTGCCGCACGGAGACCGCCGATG
>JARRNE010000597.1:0-2578 GCA_037385305.1 Chromatiaceae bacterium
GCGCCGTATTCCACTTTCTTTTTATAGACGTACCGGTCAAAGGGTTTATACAGTTCGGGATGTTCGAGGAAGATCAGGTCCTGAATGGTGAGCACTGATTTAATGGAGGTGCGGTGGATGCCATAATACTTCGGCGAGGGGCTGGACGCGGGTATCGCCGCTGCCGTGGAAGCCGCCATCAAGGAGTACCAGCGACTCGGCGTCACTGTCCACGACATCAGCCTTCCGAACAGTCCGCTGTCGGTGCCCACCTACTACGTGGTCGCGCCCGCGGAGGCCTCGTCGAACCTTGCCAGATTCGATGGGGTACGCTACGGGTACCGCTGCGAGGCGCCGCGGGATCTGGAAGACCTCTACATGCGGTCCCGGGCCGAGGGCTTCGGGCCCGAGGTCAAGCGGCGCATCATGATCGGCACTTATGTGCTCTCTGCCGGCTATTACGACGCTTACTACCTCAAGGCGCAAAAGCTCAGGAAGCTGATCAGCGACGACTTCCGGCGCGCCTTCGACCAGGTCGACCTCATCATGGGACCGACCAGCCCGGGGACCGCCTTCCGGCTCGGCGCCAAGCTCGACGAACCCGTGAGCATGTACCTGAACGATATCTACACCATAGGGGCAAACCTGGCAGGCTTGCCGGCCATCTCCATCCCACTGCCGAGGGTGGACAGCAAACCCGCTGGCCTCCAGCTGATCGGCAACTACTTCCAGGAAGCGCGTCTGCTTAACGTGGCGCACAGGCTGCAACAGACCACAGACTGGCATCTGGCCGTGCCGCCGGGCTTCGAATGAGGCGAACGCCGACAGACCCCGAGGGGTGGCCTGGACCACGCAATGCAGCCCCTAAGTTGACATCAAAAGGCCGGATACCATGCAGTGGGAAACCGTCATCGGGCTGGAGATCCACACCCAGCTCGCCACCCGCGCCAAGATCTTCTCCAGCGCTCCGACCGCGTTCGGGGCCCGCCCGAACACCCAGGCCTGCGCCATCGACCTTGGCCTCCCGGGGGTGCTGCCGGTCCTGAACAAGGCTGCGGTGGTGCTGGCCATCCGCTTCGGCAAGGCCATCGACGCAGAGATCGCCCAGCGGTCGGTCTTTGCGCGCAAGAACTACTTTTACCCGGACCTACCCAAGGGCTATCAGATCAGCCAGTACGAGCTGCCCTTGGTGGGACATGGTCACGTGGAGATCGTGATGGAAGATGGCACCGTGAAGACCATCGGGGTCACCCGCGCCCACCTGGAGGAGGATGCCGGCAAATCGCTCCACGAGGATGCCCTGCTCGGCGGTGGCGGAATGAGCGGCATCGACCTCAACCGAGCCGGAACGCCCCTGCTGGAGATCGTCTCGGACCCTGACCTGCGCTCTCCCAAGGAAGCAGTCGCCTACGCACGCAAGATTCACCAGCTTGTGCGCTACATCGGCATCAGCGACGGGAACATGCAGGAGGGCTCTTTCCGAATGGATGCCAATATCTCTGTCCGCCTGCTCGGCACGGAGACCCTGGGTACCCGCACCGAGATCAAGAACATCAACTCATTCCGCTTCCTGGAGCGTGCCTTGGCCTTCGAGGCGGAACGCCAGATCGATGTGCTTGCGGCTGGCGGCACCGTGGTCCAGGAGACTCGCCTCTACGACGCCGGAAGGGACGAGACCCGCCCCATGCGCACCAAGGAGGAAGCGAACGATTACCGCTACTTTCCCGACCCCGACCTGCTCCCGCTGGTCATCGATGAGGGTCTCATGGCCGAGGCCGCCGCCGATCTGCCTGAGCTGCCCGATGCCAAACGGGAGCGCTTCCGCGTGACCTATGGCCTCTCGGAGTACGATGCCAACCTGCTCACGGGGAGCAGGGAGCTCGCGGACTACTTCGAGGCGGCGACCGCCGCCTGCGGTGACGCCAAGCTCGCGGCTAACTGGGTTAACGGTGACCTTGCAGCAGCCCTGAACCGGGAAGGCAGAGAGATCGGCGCCAGCCCAGTGACGGCGCAGATGCTGGGGGGCCTCTTGGGGCGGATTCGCGACAACACCATCTCCGGGAAAATCGCCAAACAAGTGTTCGAGGCCATGTGGCAGGGCGAGGGGGACGCCGATGCCGTCATCGCGGCCAAGGGCCTGAAGCAGATCACCGACACGGCCGCCATCAAGGCGATCATCGACGAGATCATTCGGGCGAACCCGACGCAGGTGGAGCAGTACCGCAGCGGCAAGGAGAAGGTCTTCGGATTCTTCGTGGGGCAGGTGATGCGGGCCTCCAAAGGAAAGGCCAACCCGCAGCAGGTCAACGACCTATTGACCCAAAGGCTTCGCGGATGACGGCCTGCGTCGACCCGGGAGAGAGCGCTGTCGGCGGCCGGCTCCCGGCTCCCCGACGGCGCGGAACGGCGATCGTCCAGGCATCGGATCCCCGACCCGCCCGAATCCTCGGCCGCCCAAAGAAGAGCCCCGCCGATGCGGGGCTCTTCTCGGATCCGGGCTGCAGATGGACTAGAAGTCCATATCGCCCATGCCACCCATGCCGCCCATGCCACCGCCGGGCATGGGAGGGGCCTTCTCCTCCTTGGGCTCCTCGGCCAC
>JARRNE010000598.1:0-2577 GCA_037385305.1 Chromatiaceae bacterium
GAAGACCGTCGGCATGAAGGGCTTCACCGTGAAGGCGCCCATGTTGTTCAGGGTGTGCCCGTACCACCAGAGCCAGGCGGAGTAGTCGACGATGAACAAAAGGGGCAGGGCAATAGGTACCAGGACCATCAGCCAATAGAGGGTACCGCCGTTCCTGCGGGCACCCCATACCAGGAGGACCATCGCGCCGATGAGCAGCCAGAAGACCAGATGCGCCGCCGTATTCATCCCGGCTGCCATGGGACGAATCTGCGCCGGGTTGTTGAAGTAGCGCCCCAGGCTCTTGGCGTAGTGCCAGGTGAGCAGCTGACTGCCACTTCCGTTCCAGGCATTGTGGGTGCCGCGGCGCTCCTGGTCGGCCTGGAAGCTCGCCTCGAGGTCGGCGATGTCACGCTGCTTCTCGGATGCGTGCGCCGGCCCGCCTGCAGCCGCCGGCGCCTTTGCCGTGCCCTTGGCGAGCTCGCGCTTGAGCTGAGCGATCAAGGCCTGGCCGGGGGTGAGCTCCTGGGTCGCCTGTTCCTCGCCCGCGGATTGGCTGAGGGACGTCTCCATCGCGTCCAGGTAGCCCGTGTTCTGGTACTCGAGCCCCCCCGCGGTGTAGTAATAGAGGAACATCCAGACGGCCAGCGCGGCGAACGCCACCCCCATCAGGCCCATGCGCAGCCTTGGGGTCGGGATCACGAAGCCCACGAGCATCACCCCCAGCATGGTCACTAGGAACGGAGAGAACGCACGCTCGATCACGCCCCCGGCGGCGATCGGGTACATCCCCACGTAATGGTTGATGGTGTCCATCTCGTGGACGCAGTCCAAGGCCTCCCGCTCGGTGATCTCCCGGTTCGCCACCTTCTTGCAGCCGTTGAAGACGCCGTTCATGTGGAAGTTGATACGCACGCCGTCCGGGAAGGCCTCCTTCGGATAGTTCGGCGCGGTCAGGGAGACCCACCAGATCGGTGTGTAGTAGATGGCGACCAGCAGGGCGATGGCGGCGGCAACCAGGGCGTAGACCAGGGGGTTTTCTTTGAAAACGGAGACTGCATTCATGGGTGGCCTTTCGAGTCAGGTTGGGCAGCGGCCGTTAGGCCGGGGGTGCCGTGGCGTGGCCCGCTCCTCGGCGTGGCCGAGGGCGGGCGCCTGCCCGGTCACTCGAAGTCCGGGTTCTTCCAGTCGGCGGACTTCGCGAGCTTGTCCGCCGGCGGCTCGAGACGAGAGGCGTAGTCGCACACCGCAATCAGCTCCTGCTCCGTGAAGTCGTGGACCTGCTTGACCATCTCCGGGTTGGCGTTCTTGCGCTTACCGGCCTTGATCTCGCGGAACTGGCGCAGGATGTACTTGTACTGCTGGCCCTGGATACGGGGATAGAACTTCGCGTTGTTTCCCTGACCATTGTCCCCGTGACAACGGACGCAGTTCTCCTTGTACAGCTTCTCCCCGAGCGCCAGGTCCGTCCCGGGGCCCTTCCCGTTGTCCGGCGTCATCGGCAGCGTCTCGATATAGGCAACGACGTCCGCCAATGCCTGCGGCCCGCCGATCTGGCTCGGCAGGGCAAAGGGGTACATGGTGGGATTGTTCCGGTTGTGGTCGCGGATGTCCGCAAGCTGCTTGATCAGCACGTTCGGGTGCTGCCCCGCAAGCTGCGGGAAGGTGCCGTCCTTGGTTCCCCAGCCCTCGGGCAGGTGGCAGGCGGAGCACACCTCGTACACGTCACGGCCGCGCTGCGGATCGCCCTTGAGATGCAGGGCCTCCTCCTTCTCCCCGCCCGCCTCGTTCCAGGCGAAGGCCGCTCCGGCAAAAACCAAACCCACCGCAATCGCGATCCCCTTCACCACCTTTTGCTTACTCATCGCAAGACCTCTTTCTCGCTTCACCTTCGACCGCTTTCTTCAGCTATTCTCCGGAGACGCCACCGGCCCACCTTGACCAACATCAAATGGCGAAAGCCGACGCTCGGCCCGGCCCTATTTCAGGGTTGCGAGCCAGTTGGCGATGGCCCGCATCTCCTCCTCGGAGACCACCGGCATCACCCCCTTCATCGCCGCCGTCATTCCGTTGCTGCGGGCACCGCTCTTGATGTCCTTCATCTGGTTGAAGAGGTAGTCCGCGTTCTGCCCGGCGAGCTTCGGGTAGGTGGGCATAATGGGGGTGTTGGCGTCCTTGCCGTGGCAGGCGACACAGGTCTTCGTCTTGAAGAGCGCCGCACCGTCCAGGTCGGCGGCCAGGGCGGTTGGGGGAATCAGCAAGGGGAGGGCAAAGGCCAGGATCTTCGGTCGCATGGCGATAACCTCAGCTATTGGATGGACTCACGGCGTCCGGAAGCAGAGGGGGGCTCAAGCCCCCCTCGGTTCTCGAGCAAGCAACCCCTGCCCGGCTACTTGATGACCTTGGCCCCGTTCTGGTCCAGGAAGGTCTTGACGCGCAGGCCGATGTCCGCCGCCTTGACCTGGTACTGCCACCACTGGTTGGCCCACAGCATGGCGTTGTTCCAGTCCTGCTTGGCCGCTGCGGCTTCCGCCTTGGCTTTGGCTTCCTGGGCAAACCCGAGCTGATCGGTGGCGTCTTCAACCAGCGCCACTACCG
>JARRNE010000599.1:0-3061 GCA_037385305.1 Chromatiaceae bacterium
ACCGACCGGATGCCGACATCCGTCTCCAGAATCTCGACGGCAGCAGTCCCACGGAAAGCAGGCATTCTTGTCGCCCAGTCGGGTGCATCCTCCAACGTTCCCCCCGCGTTGCGAGCCGATGAGACTCTTCACCGTCCTCGGTAGGTCTCGACTGTCTTCCCCGTACGTGCAAAACATCCGTTGAATCGCCTATCCTTGTATCCGTCGAAGCACACCGCGGTCCCAGGATTGTGGACCTATGCGAGCCTTTGACGCTCGACTTTGCTTGGACCGGTTCGACCTTGGTGGCTTAGGTGGACATTTCCAATAAGATGTGCGGCCGGCGACGATCGGGCGGGCTCGCGCAACGCTGCTCATTCGTTGATGAGCTCCGCTTGCACCCTGGTTGCACTAGGGCACTAACGTATGTCCCAACAACCTAATCTTAGGGAAGACAAACTTGGCAATAACCCTGACAATCATCTCTTGGCTCGTATTGATCGGTTTCCTCGGCTTAGGTGCCTGGAAAATCAGGAGCAAGCAAACAGCGGTCGGCGTTGTTCTCATTGTGATCACGCTGCTGGCCTGGCCCATCTGGGAATGGATGCGACCACAAGTCGCCTACGCTACATCTATGCGAATGACGGGAGCGACCGCCAGTTCCGCAACGAGGATTCATGGGCATGGTTCAAGCTCAACAGCGATGATACGTTTGGCCGGGCAAAACGCCTCGAGAACAGCGACCAAAAGGCCTGGATTGTCTACTATGGCTTGCGCTCGAACCTATTGTCATGGCACCCAAACGTAATCTCCGTAACCGAGCGCTTTCCAGTCGTATCTACGGTTAGAATGGCCATCTTCTATGGATTGAGCGTGGTCTTTTGGGGCGTCCTTGCATGGGGCGCGCTGAGGTTGGGGCGCAGCGAACGCTTCGCCAGCTCCTCGTCCTCGTGATCTGAATGGCTCTGCGCCCGCTTACTGGCGGTGGGGCTGGCCGGGACTGGCTGCGTAGGCCGAAGGTCCGTGTACTTGGGGTAGCGGGTAGGCGCGGGGAGGGGCTCAGTGAGGAGGTCCGGGGAAGGAAGCCTAAACAGGCGACAGGAGATCCGGCCGACATCGGGCGGGAAGCCGGTGCTTCCAAGGCCGCATCCTTTGTCCTGGCGCCCAAGCTCCGGCTTGGGCGCTCCATTCCTGAAGCTCTGCTTCCACGGAACCGGCGGTGGCTCACGGAAAGGCTCGACGAAGCGGAGCTTCGGAAGAGACCGTACCGCAGCTGAGCTGCGGTACGAGGAGAACCCTTCTTTTCTTATGTCATGCAGACCGCCGACTGATGTGGCTGATGAAGAAATATGGATTCTATATTCACCTAGACCGGGTTCGAGGTCAGGAATGCGCCCTCGTTCAAATTTTCCCGAGACGATACAAGAACCAAGCTGAAAAGAAGTCGGAGAGGTGGGTGCTGCAGCTCCCACTATTAACAGCTCTGGCTCGTACCAGACCGGCAATCCGGTTGTCAAGTCATTCGTGGGCATCTATGCATAACGCCGATGTTCGGCGGACCCGAACGCGGAGCGGCGTTTGCGCAACAATGCCGAAGGCATGCGTAAAAAGCCGCGCAGTGTCCGGGGGCCGCTGGAATTTATTCGTTATGTGTTTTCACGCAGCAGACAGCCGCTTAACACGCAATTCTTTCCGATGCTGCTCGGCTTGCCAAAGATCGTATTGCGTTTGCTGATTCAGCCAACTTTCGGCAGAGGTATCGAACGCAATCGATAGCCGAACTGCCATTTCAGGGCTGATACCCGCTTTGCCATTGATAATACTCGAAAGCGTTTTGCGGCTGACCCCAAGCGCCTCTGCGGCCTCAGTAACCGATACACCAAGCGGCTCAAGGCAAAGCTCCTTGATAATTTCGCCAGGGTGAGGAGGATTGTGCATCAGCATGATATTGCCTCAGTGGTGATGTTCGTAATCGACAACCTCGGCGTGGACACCATTGAACTGAAATGTGACACGCCAATTGCCACTAACTCTGACTGATCAGGTTTCTTTGCGATTTTCCGTGAGTTGATGAAAATGCAACCCGGGCAAATCCATATCAGCCGCAGATGTCGACGCATTCAACCAGCCCAAGATCAGCCGTAGTCGATCAGCATGTTTCGCTTGGATTCCGGACTTCTTCCCTGTTTTGAAGAAGTGCTCCAAGCCCTTGTGCTTGAAACTCAGGATCATAAGACGAAGCGTAACCCGTTACGTTACGCTACGCAAGGCTTTCCACACATAACAGCGAGTAGGCGGAAAGGTTCCGCGCTGTAAAAGGCGTGCGCCTCCGTCCCGGTTCCCGCATTTCCCCTGCAGCGGCGAGTATCGAAGGGCGGGCGCCTTGCTGAGGCCGAAGGACATCGGGCCAGCGCTCGGCCACGACGGGCATGGGGTAGGGCACCGGAGGGAAATGCCCGCCGTGGCTTGCTTGTTGGGATCGCAGGCTATACTGCGTATGCATACGGTATTTGGCCCAGGTTGGAGGCGAACATGCGAAGCCGGCACCGGGGGTCGCCGTTCTTGGATCAAATCCGCAACGCCATCCGGGTAAGCCACTACAGCATGCGCACCGAGGAGGGGTATCTCGGTTGGATCAAACGCTTCATCCTGTTTCATGGAGAGCACCACCCGCGGGATATGGCCGAGCCGGAAGTCACGGCCTTTCTGAGGCACCTTGCGCTCCTTTGCCACCCATCTGCTGGAACGAGGCATGGATATTCGGACTGTGCAAGAGCAGCTCGGCCATCGCGACCTGCGCACGACGCCGATCTATACCCACGTGCTCCAACGGGGAGGCAGCGCCGTGATCAGCCCACTGAACGGGTTGCTCCGGGCATAAGCCGCGAAGAGGGGTTCGGGGCAAAGGATGGCGCCGGCGCCTATTGGATGATGGTGGGCTGGCCGATCGAGCCGCGACAGCGAGGGGTGGACGGCGGGGTATTGCGGGGCGAGTGAAACGACCCTTCGCGACCAGCAACCGCGGGCGAGCCGCCCAGCTGCAGTCCGTGCGAGAAGCCAAGTCTTTGAATCCGTGCCAGGC
>JARRNE010000600.1:0-794 GCA_037385305.1 Chromatiaceae bacterium
TATCGTTGGCATGACCGTCTGTTCACCGGCGACACCTTGTTGGTGGGCCGCGTGGGCTCCCGCACCGGCTGCCCATCTCCATAGGTCGAGCGGTAGGCGCGATTGGCAGTCAGGATGCGGTAATCAAGCCCCAGTAGGATCGCGGGGGCAGTGTAGCCGTCGAGTATGGCGGTAAGCTCGGGCAAGTCGCGCTGCAGTACCGACATGAGAGGCCATCTCGTTTCTGCCAGATATGACAGAAGTATTTCGCAGTTCTGCCGAGAATGACAGTCCTTCTCGAGCGCATAGCGGCCGATTTCGCCATCTATTGCTTTCGATCAGTCGCTTAGCGAAGCCGAAACCTCTGAACGGTCAGAATATTACAGGGTTGTGTCCAACGAAATTCCAAAATGTGATGTGTTTGGCGCAATGCTTGCGCTAAGGGTTTTCAGCGTGTTCGGTAATTTCAAGACGCCGCCTTATCCGATGGAAGCGCCGCGGGAAGGCATGGAGCATAGGGTAATGATCTTTCGGCAATTCCATGAACCGAAGACCTCGTCCTTGAGCTATCTCCTGGCCGACCCCGTGACCCGCGAAGCAGCGCTTGTCGATGGTGTTGGCGGCCAAGCGAAGCGATATCTAGCCAAGGTCAAGGAGTGCGGGTTGACCTTGGCCTACCTGCTGGAGACCCACGTGCACGAGGCCCACGAGAGTGTCGCACCGCAGCTGAAACAGCTCACCAGCGCACGTATTGCGGCCCATGAGCGTGGTCAGGTGCGCTGTGCCGACATGCAGCTGCGTGACGGCGACGTCGT
>JARRNE010000600.1:878-8452 GCA_037385305.1 Chromatiaceae bacterium
GCCGGGCGAATATTTGGTGTACCCCGGTGGGGACGGGGAGGGGTTGCGGGTGAGCTCCATCGAGCAGGAGCGCTTGACGCACCGCGACCTGCCTCATCACCGGATCCGAGACAACTTCATTGCGAGTCAGCGGTGGCGCGCGCTCGTTGCACGGGACTCAGTGCCCGACTACACCTTACTGAACCGGACCTGCGGCGGTAGCGCTCCCGCCTGAGCGCGGTGCGGCGACGGACGGCCGACCGCCAGCCAAGGTCCACCGACGATCGAGCCTACGGGCCATTAAAGGAGAAGAATCCATGGCGTGGTATTTCCCTCGACTCTCGCGTCGCGCCTTTCTGAAAGCCTCTGCCGGCAGCGGCGCTGCCCTCACCCTGCTGAAGCCGGTCGGTCTATTGGGCAAGGCGACCGAGTCGCCTCCCGCCGACAGCCAGGAGTACAAATACACCATCTGCAACTTCTGCTCGTCCTTGTGCAACGTCCAGGTGACCACCCGCACCAAGAACGGGATGAAGCGGCTCGTGAAGCTGGATGGCAACCCGTACTCCACGCTCAACCGCGGCAAGATCTGCGCCCGCGGCCAGGCGGGTTTGCGGCAAACCTACGACACCGACCGGATCAAGACGCCGCTCATCCGTGTCGAGGGCTCCAAGCGCGGCGAGTACAAGTTTCGCGCCGCAACCTGGGACGAGGCATGGGACTACATCGCCAAGAAAAAGCAGGCCGCGGGCCTCCAACCCTGGGAGTGGAGCATGGTGGGTGGTTGGACCTCCTGCGTGTTCTACATGAACTGGGCGGTCCCCTTCGCCATGGCCAACCAGATGCCCAACATCGTGGCCTCACCGATGCAGCACTGCGTGATGACCGGGCACATGGGCACCGATTCGGTGACGGGCAACTTCAACGTCCACGACGAGGTGCTGCCCGACTACGACAACGCCCGCTACATCCTGTTCGTTGCGAACAACGCCTCCATCGGCGCGGTCTCCACTTGTCGCATGGTGCGCTTCGCCAATGGCCGTAAACGTGGCGCCAGGGTCGTCGCCCTGGACTCGCGTCTGTCCGAGACCGCGGCCAAGGCCGACGAGTGGATCGCCATCCGGCCTGGCACGGACCTGGACTTCCTGCTTGCCATGCTGCACGTGATGTTGAAGGAAGGCTATTACGACAGCGAGTTCCTGCGCCTGCACAGCAACATGCCCTTCCTGGTCTACAAAGATGACAAGGGCGAGTGGCAGTTGGCCAACGACAGCAAGGGCCACCCGCAGGTCGTGGTCGAGGGCAGCGAGGAGGTGCGTGCCCTACCCAGCTTCATCAATCACAACGGCAGGGATATCGACGAGCGGCCTCTGTACCCAGCGCTCATGGCCCCCGCCGAGCTGAAGGTGGACGGCCGCCCGGTCATGACCGTGCTTCAAGGGCAGATGCAGGAGATCGAGGGGTATACGCCAGAGTGGGCGGCCAAGACCACCGGTGTACCTGCGGACACCATCGCGCGTATTGCCCAGGAGTTCGGCACCACGCGCCCGGCCATCGTCGATCCCGGTTGGATGGGGGCCCGCTACAGCAACACCATGATGCTGCGGCGGGTACAAGCCATGATCCAGGGTCTCACCGGTGGTATCGACAAGGAAGGCGGCTGGATCATGAGCGGGGAATACCACCACAAGGCCGCGCACATGCTCGAGGCCATGGGCGAGGGGCACCCTGCGGGTCCACCGCTCGCCACCCTCGCGGGTCGGCCGTTCGCGGAGCTGATCATAGGTGCACTCTCCAAGCCCGAGAACTTCGCCCACGGTCATCCGGGCTGGGCCTGGGCCTACAACGAGCAGCAAAAGGCCGCTGGGCGGCCTTATGTGGCCCTGCCGGTGCTGGCCGACAGCGGTCTCCGCGAGGCGGTCGAGGGCAAGCTGGAGTACAAGGGTAAGCCCTACCATGCGCGCGCAGTGGTCATCAATGCGGCCAATCCGGTCCGCCACTACTTCCCCGATACCCATTGGAAGGACATCCTCTCCAACGAGAACATGGATCTGGTGTTGGTGGTGGTCGTGTTTCCCTCCGACACCACGCCCTATGCCGTTGTGATGCTGCTCAACTCTTCCTACCTTGAGCTCAATGAGCCGACCCTTTATGTCAATGGGGTCTATCTAGACTTGACACCGAGGAGTCACCCGACATCCTGCTCAAGCTCACCGAGATCATGAGTGGCAATGTCGAGAATTTCCTGCACTGGGTACAGCAGCTCACGGGAATCCCCGCCGGCCCCGTCAAGGCGGCATACGCCCGCAACGTCGAGGCGAAGCACAAGAGTCCGTTGTCGGCTGCCTGCCGGGAGGTGTCATTCGCCGAAGCCTCGAAGGAAGCGGGCATTACGGCGGACCAGCTCGACCAGACCCTGCGCGAGAAGGGGGTATTCATCGAGCAGGACAAAGACCACATCCTGGCGCATGCGGCGATGCCGAGGAAGCTACCGTTGCCCACCAATAGCGGCCGAGTGGAATTCTTCAGCACCTTCTTCCATGGCCTGCGCCAGGCGGGAAACGGGGGACCCAACTTCAGCGTCTTCGCTACCCATATACCAGCTGTCTGCCGACCGGGAGCCGGCATGGACTGGCCTCTCGACAAGGACGAGTTCTACTTCACATACGGCAAGACCCCGACGGTTTCTTACGCCTCCACCAACAGCAACAATCCGGTACTGGCGGCAATCAACGACTTCAAGCGCGACATCTATACGGGCATCTGGATTCATCCGGACCGTGCCACGGACCTGGATATCACATCCGGCGACCGCATCGAGCTCACCAATACCCTCTCCGGTCAGAGGACCAAAGGGACCGCCTATATCACCAAAAAGGTGCACCGGGACGCGCTTTTCGTCCAGTCTTCCTTCGGTGTCGAGAACCGGGCCTTGACCCGCAGCTACGGGATAGGCACCGCCATCAACAAGCTGATCCCCTATCTCGTCGACCCCGTGGTAGCGGGTTTTCGCTCCCAGGAATTCACCATCCGCGTTTCCAAATTGAGCGGTAAAGGAGGTGTGGCATGACCCGTTTCGCCATGGCTGTCGACCTGAACACCTGCGTCGGCTGCAACGCCTGCATGGCCGCGTGCTCCATGGAGAACCAGACGCCGGTGTGGGCAGGCAAGTGGCGCACCTACGTGCACGACGAGGAGATCGGTACCGGTGCGGATGTAACGCGCCGGTTCTTCCCGCGCCTTTGCAATCACTGCTCCAATCCACCCTGCATGACCGTCTGTCCAACCCTACGACGCACGCTACCCGGTCACCTACGCCGACGTGAGGGAGGGGAAGAAGTTCTTCGGCAGTGACGCACGGCGCGAGGACCCCAGCGTAGACAAGTGCGATCTCTGTGCTCATCGCACCGTGGTGGGGCAAAAGCCCGCCTGCGTCGAGACCTGTGTGGGGTACGCGCGCATGTTTGGGGACCTGGACGACCCAAACGACCCCGTGGCGCAATTGGTGGCGAGCGGTGTGGCTAGGCCGCTCCTGCCCCATCTGGGCACCCAGCCGAATGTGTACTACATCGACGAACTGAAGAGGAATGGCTGATGGAAGTAACGATGAGCTACGACGTCCAACACTGGTGGACCTGGTGGTTTGCTATCTATCTATTCTTCGGCGGCTTGGGTGCGGCGGTCATGGCGGTCTCTTTCCTGACCGACATGTACTACAAGAAACACCCGCGCCTGGTGATCTGGGGCATGATTTCCAGCATCGTGATGCTGGGCGCCGGTTCAGGGATGCTGTTTATTCACCTCCTGCACCATCTGGCGGTGATCAACGTGCTCAATCCCATGGTGCTGCTCAGGAAGCCCGACGCCTGGATCGCCTGGGGCACGCAGTTCATCACCTGGATGATGGTCTGGGGGGTCTTGTATCCCTTGCCCTATCTGATCGAATCGCCGACCTTCCAACGGCTACCGGTGATCAAGAACATCCTGAGCTGGAAGATCGTACACTCTATTGCGGGCCTGTGCGTACGCTTCCACAAGACCCTGGGCTGGCTCGCCGCTATCAACGGCATCGGCGTTGCGGTGTACACCGGTCTCCTACTCCAGTCCTTCCCGGCGGTGGCACTGTGGCACAACCCCGGCGTACCGGTTCTGTTCACCATCTCGGCCTTCTCTACGGCACTGGCTTTCTTGCTGTTGGTCCTCTACGTGTTCATCAAGGACCCCGAGGACCACGCATTGAAAGTCTTCTACGAGCGAACCGACGTGATCTTGATCTCCGCGGAGCTGGTGGTGCTGTACTCTTTCTACCAATACATGCTGGCTGGCAGCGAATCCGCCGTCCACTCTGCGCGGCTGTTGTGGAACAACATGGGCTGGCTGATCGGCTTCATCGGCTTCGGTCTGATCGTGCCGTTCGTCATCGAGCTCAAGGGTGTCATCAAGGGTTGGAGCAGCCACATCCCCATCGTAACCGCCTCGGTACTGGTGCTGATCGGCGGGTACTTGCTGCGCCAGTACTTCATGTACGCCGCGGTCTACGCCCACCCTTGGTAAACGTGCCCCCGGTCGGTTGAAATCGGGCTTGGAATGCGCGCCGCTCCCCCCATCCCCTCCGTGACGCGCTTCCTTGCCCGGTTTCCCTTTTTGTCGCACGCCGCTTCCCTCCGCTCCTTGCACACCAACGAAGAGGGCTCCGTGTCTCTGCAATCCGACACCTTGCGGGTCCTAGCCGAGCTTCTCGGTATGCCCGACGACGACGCGCTGCCCCGCCTGCACGACCTGCAGGCCACGCAGCCTTGGCTCGGGGAGGCAATCGCCGAGGTCGAGAGCTTGCCTCTCGCGGAATGGCAGGCCGAGTGCACACGCCTGTTCATCAGCGGCCACCCCAAGACCGTCTGCCCGCCCTTCGCCTCCGCCTATCGGGAGGGACGCATGTGCGGCGCAGCGGCCGAAGAGCTCTCCGGCCTGTATGCCCGTATCGGATTGGAGGCGAGCAGTGTACCGCCCGACTATCTGGGTGCAATGCTGGAGTGTGCGGCCTACCTCCTGGAGAGCGAGGGGGAGACCGGCGAGCACTGGCACGAGCTGTGGGACGGTCAGCTGGCGCCCTGGGTCCCGGCCTTCGCCGAAGACTTGCGCCGACAGAGCGCGCTCGAGCTGTACCGAGCGATGGGGGAACAGCTCTCGGAGCTCTTCCCTCCGACGCCAGACGCCTGAGCGGCGGCGAGCGGGCTCGGGTCCATGGGCGATCGCGGTGGCTGGAGGCTGTGTCCGCCCGAGCTTCGGGAAGACGACGAGGCGTTGGTTGCCGCGGTTGTGTCGCTGCACCGTGATCTCTACGAGCGTTACTTCTCCCGAGAACCCCTCGCCAACCACAAGCTACCGATCCAGGTCCGTGCCTTCCGGCGCACGGGAGACTGGCGCATCTTCCTGCTCCTCTGTCCGTGGATGCTCAGCCGTTGCTTCTGGCCCGATGCCGACCCCGGTATTCCGCTGCCCGCTGGATGGGAGGGGGATGCGCGTGGGGATGCGCACTACACGGTGTTGGGCCCCATCGTTGCGTTTCCACTTCTGGAGACCGCGCAAAAGGCCCACCTGAACTTCGACTCGCGCCTCGGGCATTACCTGCTTCAGCCCCTGGTGCTATCCATGGCTCCATTCGAGAATGCCGAAGCGGTGTTCGAGTCCTGGAATCGGGTCATCGAGACCCGCAGGGCGAACATGGCTCGCACGCAACGCCGCAGCCGGTGGCAGGAGGAGGTGGCTAACGATCATGGCGTCAGCGCCACCCCAGAGAATTTAAGTCGCTGCCGCCATGACCGTTTCCCTCACCCCGGCCCTCTCCCAGTGGGCGAGGGTGACAGGGAGCGCGCTGCGCGCGACTTTCATCGTAAATAGCCGAGCACAAATAACTTCTCGAGAACTCGCTGAGGTAGTGCACAGAATATACTTCGGCGAGAGCCGACCTGTCCGGTGACGACGCCAAACCGGCGATGAGGGTGGTGGTGCCGTGGTGGAGGTATTCGAGCTCGGTGCGCTCAGGATGCGTTGCGGGACTACCCGTCGCCGCAACGCCGCCGCGCTCCGGACAGCCTTTTGTGCCCCGGTTCGCCCCGCTCCGGGGTTACAGCTTCGGCGCAATGCGCCTGCGCCATGATCCCTACGATGAATGGCCCGACGGTGTGTCGGATACGCTTGCATGCCGCGTCTGCGGCTTCGGGACCTTGGTCTCTTCGCCATTGCGGCGGCACGCCCGCGCCTGCTGGGGGTCGCTCGGCTTCGCTTCGCTCTCCATGCCTCTCGGAATGGAAGCAACACAGGACGGATGCCCAGAACATCTCTCGCACTCATCCTCGAAAAACGTGGTTGCTATGTTCTCGGACTTGATCAGATTCATCAACCAGACAAAACCCTCCTCATCCATATCTTTGAGCTGCCGAGAGATCCAGATTTCAGGTCCACCTTTCTCCTGCTCAGATCCGCAGATCTGGATATATGGACAAGCCCCGCCAAAGCGCCCTAGAACCATCTGCGTCCAGTGCCGATCGGGAGACACCGTAGATGGCCGCATCCTATAATCTTCCCTCAACCCGCCATTCCCATCTGGCACCAGGCAAGGTTTAGTCCTATAGTTGTGAAGCATCATGCACTTGTGCATCTCTTTCCTCTTTTCTATGAGGTTTGCTCCGTAACAAACTTGGCACGCTCCGCAGAGAACCGGTGCGGCGGGGCCACGTCCGTGGGAGCCCAGCCCTAGCCTCGGCCTTGCCGCGGGGCCGCTTCGCTCTCGGAAGGGCTCTCCGCGACCCTAATCGAGTCTAGCACGGAACCTCTGTTTTTGTGATTCTGTCCTGTTGCGCACGCCGCGGCTCGGATCAAAGCGCGGCCCACTTCTTCCAGATGCCGGCCTTCTTCATCTCGTGGTCGGCCATGGTGAGCTTTTGGTAGTTGGGGCTGTCCGGGTTATTGCACCAGCCCATGCTCTGGGCGACGACTTCTGTCTTGTCTTTCGAGACCTTGCGCATACCGCCCCAAAACTGGCACGTCGCACAGGTGTTCTCGGACTTGGTATCGACACTATGCCCTTCTCCAGAGCCCCCCTGCGCGTGCTCCTCGGTGGCGTACACGGCCGTCGGGCCGAGCGCTGCCGCGCCGAGAAGGAGTGTTCCGGACGATGCTAAGAAGTTTCTGCGGCTTTCTGATGACATGAGATCCTTCCTCTGTGCGAGAGAGTCGTTGTATGCGGGCTGTCAGGTGTAACGACCTGTGGTTCTGCCGTGAGCCAGTCGTCGAGCGCTTCATCTCGGCCCGGAAAGCTGCCCGTCTAGCCCTTTACTGCATGTAAATGTAGACCGCCTCGGCCCCTGCGGTCGTTGACCAGCATCAATGGCGCCAACGAATTTTGTTCCTGCCGGAAACGGGGCAGCACCGGATGCTGCGGGAAGCCGCAGTGGCGGGGAGCAACCGACTCTGGGAGGGCAGACCCCTGGCCAAATCGCTACTATGCTTGGGGTATGAGGAAGGTCACGTAGCAACAGAGGAGGGCTCGTCATGCCAGGCAGCGTGTACAAGGTCATCGAATTGGTCGGTTCCAGCGA
>JARRNE010000601.1:0-2553 GCA_037385305.1 Chromatiaceae bacterium
GCCCATATCCACCATTCAGATCTATTTACTGCGCGAACACAATGATCTGCTTCGCCCCGAGCGGGTCGAGTTGCCGTGCTACACATATCTCCAGCATAAGGACCGAGACGCCCATGCCTTCGCGCTCAAGCGCCTGGCCGGGGCGCTCGAAGGACTGATGAGCGCCGAGCAGGCAAAGTCCATCGACCGCCTGCTCACCGACGACGAGGGGCTGCATCAGATCACCACCATCAAGCGTCAACCACGGGACTTCACCTACCAACAGCTACTGCGGGAAATCGAGCGCGGCCAACAGCTTCAAGCCCTGTTCGCCCTGGCCGAGCGCGTGATCGCGCAGGTGGATCTGTCCGCGGAAAGCGTGCGCTACTATGCCTCGCTGGTCGAGTTCTACACCGTCTACAAGCTCAAGCGGATGGACCGCGAGGCGGTGCGTCTGTACCTGCTGTGCTTCGTCCACGACCGCTACCAGCGGCTCAACGACAACCTGCTCGGCGCCTTCTGTTCCCTGGTGCGACGCTACGTCGAGGAGGTCGACGCAGCGACCAAGGAGGCCATCTACCGGTTCAAGCTGCAGACCAGCGAGGATATCGAACAGGGGGCGAAGGTGCTGGCACTGTTCGTCGACCCCGGGATCGACGGGGAGACACGCTTTGCCGAGGTGCGCGAGCAGGCCCATGCCCTGCTGCCGGCAGGGCGGCTGCAGCAGCTCTGTCGCCACCTCGCCGGCGAGGGCGTCATTGACGAGGGCGCATTCGAGTGGCGCGAGGTCGATGGCATCATGGGCAAGGTCAAACGCAACCTCAGGCCATTGCTGCGGTTTCTCTCTTTGCAGGGAACCGCGGCCAACGACAGGCTGCTGGAAACCCTGGACGTCATGGCCGAGGCCTTCGAACGCGGCGAGCCGTTGCCGGCGCCGACAGTGTCCACAGCTTTGATCCCGGCGCGGTTGAAGCGCTACCTGCTGGAACCCTCGGGCGCGATCATCCGTGACCGCTACGAATTCATGGTCTACCGCCAGCTGCGCGACGGGCTTGAGGCCGGGGACCTGCACTGCCGCCACAGCGCGCGATTCCGCAGCTTCGACGACGATCTGGTCGACGACGAGACCTTCGACCGGCGCGCCGAGCTGTTTCCCCGCCATGGCTTGGAGAACGCGGCTCGTCCGCTGCGCGAACAGCTCGAGGAGCTGCGGGATCTGGTCGAGGAGCGTTTCGAGTCGGTCAACCGGCGAATCCTCGCCGGCGAGAATCGGTTCGTACGCGTGCAGGACGGGAAAACCGTTTGGGAACGGGCGGTCCGCAGCGAAGAGCCGGTGCCGAGTGAACCCTTCTTCGACATGGTCGAGCGCCTGGATATCGACACGCTGCTGTTGTTCGTCGACCGGCGCATCGGCTTCATGGAGGCCTTCGAGCATGTGCTCGGACGTTATCGGAAATCGGCCCCTTCAAAGCCTGCCATCATCGCCAGCCTGATGGCCTACGCCACCAACATCGGCCTCGGTCGGATGGCCGACATCTGCAACCTCAGCTACCAGGAGCTTTCGACCACCGCTGGCAGCTACATCCGCCTGGAGACCCTCAAGGAGGCCAATGATCGATTGGCCAACGCCACCGCACGCCTGTCGATCTTCCGCCACTTCGACATCTTTGATGCGGTGCATTCCAGCAGCGATGGGCAGAAATTCGAGGCCGCGATCCCGACCATCAACGCCCGCCATTCCTCGAAGTACTTCGGTCTGAGCAAGGGGGTGGTCAGCTACACGCTGTTGGCCAACCACGTCCCTCTGAACGCGCGGATCATCGGCGCCAACGAGCACGAGAGCCACTACGTCTTCGACATCCTGTTCAACAACGCCACCGACATCCTGCCGACGATCCACTCCACCGACACCCATGGCGCCAACCACGTCAACTTCGCGTTGCTGCACGAATCCGGCTACCGGTTCGCGCCACGCTACCGCAACGTCCAGCGCCAGGTGAAGGCCGGGCTGCTCGGGTTCCGCCATCCGAGGCACTACGACAAGGACTGGCCGATCAGACCGAATCGTCGCGTCCGGGAGGGGCTGATCCTCTCCGAAGAGGCCAACATCGAGCGCATCCTGCTCTCCCTGCAGAGAACCTGATCTCGCCCGGTGATACCTGCGCTGGTTTAGGTCTGAAAAATCCTGCGTTTTCAAATAGGATCTGGCCGCATGAGCCCGCGGACGCGGCGGAGGTGTTCACCGCGCGCGGATTCTGAAACGATACCGGTTTTGAGCTTGGGCGGCGCAGCGGTCTGCGCAACCAAGCCCCGCTGGCCGGAGTTCGTCACGATGCCGCAGGTCCAGTTTCCGTTCTTCCCCGAAGGGGTCACACCCATCACGGCGCTGTTGGCGTTCAGCAAGCAGGACGGGCGGGTGACCTACTTCAACGGCAACATGCCGGTGTTCGTTCACGATGAAGCGGATATGGCGTCGACCGAGGCTCAGGTAACCAATACAAGGCCCGATTACGGGCGGTGCGGCTGATCAGGTGTACGCCGGCCGGTAACTGGCGCCACAAGGCCAGCACATCA
>JARRNE010000602.1:0-2550 GCA_037385305.1 Chromatiaceae bacterium
CGGCCAACTACATCAGGCTGGAAACCCTCAAGGAGGCGAACGACCGCCTCGCCAACGCGACTGCACGGCTGCCCATCTTCCGCCACTTCGACATCGATGAGACGGTGCACTCGAGCAGCGACGGGCAGAAATTCGAGGCGGCGATTCCGACCATCAACGCCCGCCACTCGGCGAAATACTTCGGCCTGAACAAGGGCGTGGTCGCCTATACGCTGCTGGCCAACCATGTGCCTCTCAACGCCCGGATCATCGGTGCCAACGAGCACGAGAGCCACTTCGTCTTCGATATCCTGTTCAACAACGCCACCGACATCCTGCCTGCGGTGCACTCCACCGACACCCACGGCACCAACCACGTCAACTTCGCGCTGCTGCATCAGTTCGGTTACCGATTCGCACCGCGCTATCGCAATGTCCAACGCCAGATGAAGAGCGGGCTGTGCGGGTTCCGCCATCCGACGCATTACGAGAAGGACTGGCCCATCAGGCCGAACCGCCGTGTCCGCGAAGGGCTGATTCTCTCGGAAGAGGCCAACATCGAGCGGATTCTGCTCTCGCTGGCATTGAAGACCACCACCCAGAGCGTCATCGTCGGAAAACTGAGCGCCTACCGCCGCAAAAACCGCACGAAGCGGGCATTGTGGGAGCTCGATGGAATCATCCGCACCCTGTATCTGCTGGACTACATCGATTCCCCCGTCCTGCGGCGCAATGTCCAGAAGGCGCTCAACCGCGGCGAGGCCTATCATCAGCTGCGCCGCGCCATCGCCTACGCCCACGGTGGACGCTTCCGTGCCAGATCACAGCACGAGCAAGAGGTCTGGAACGAGTGTGCCCGACTGGTTGGAAACGCGGTCGTCTACTACAACGCCCTGATCCTGTCCGAGGCACTGGCCGAGCTGGAGCTTCGTGGCGACCTCGCCTCCGCGGAGATCCTCAAGCGTGTCTCCCCGGTAGCCTGGCAGCACATCAATTTCTACGGTCGCTACCAGTTCGATGAGGACTTCACCCCGATCGACCTGGAACGGCTCCGCCAGCAGCTCTCGACCGAGGAGGTGTCGAGGCTCTATGCTACAGGCTGATCGCTAGTGCAGATTTTTGACGGTTTGGGCCAAAAACCCCACCGTCGACCATAGGGGTTTGTGCAGTTGAGCTCGGCGAACCCTCGCTTGACGGTATCGGACGTGTCGACGGTGCCACGACCCGCAGAGCTGCAGTCTGGCAGCGAAAGGCGTGAGCGTCTGCTGCTGAAGGCGCTGCCGATTGGCATGCTGGTGACCGACTGCAGCGGGCGTTGCCTCGACGCCAATCCTGCCGCGCTCTCGTTGCTCGAACTGCCGTACGAGTCGGTCGTGGGAACGGCCGTCTCGAAACACCTTGCCGGCGTGGCCGAGTTGATGATGGACGCCAATCCCGCCAACGCCAATTCCGTGGATGCCGGCGAGCTGAGGGTGCGTCGGCACAATGGCTCGGAGCTCATCATCGAGGTGTCCGCATCCAGTCTCGACTGCTCCCGGGACCCGGCCATCGTTTACTTCTTTCGCGAGATCAGTGACGAGATCGCCCTCGCCGAGCAGCTCCGAGAGACGGCGTTAACCGACCCGCTGACCCGTCTGCCGAACCGCTGCGCCCTTGAGCAGCAGGTCGACCTCGCACTGCGCAACATTAGCCGTGACGGACCGGAAGGCGTTCTATGTTTCCTCGACCTCGACAATTTCAAGGCGGTGAACGATACCTGTGGGCATGCGGCCGGTGACGCCTTGTTACGAATGGTGGCGGATACGCTCCGCCAGCGCACCCGTGCCACCGACGCCATCGGCCGGATCGGCGGCGACGAGTTCGCGTTGCTGCTCAATGGTTGCCATCCAGAGGACGCCATCGACTGCGTCTCCGCGCTGCGCCGGAAGATCCTAAACCTGGGCTTCGCCTGGGACGGCGCGGCCTTCCAGATCGGTCTCAGCGCCGGTTTGACGCTGCTCACGCGCTCAACGGCATCGGTGGCGGACGCCCTTGCCGAGGCCGACATGGCCTGCTTCGCGGCCAAGTCCGCCGGCCGCGGCGAGACGCGCGTCTTCACCGAGCGGCTGCGCGCGGCCGGCAGGGCGCTGAGCGCCGATGCCGCCACCGTCCACGAGCTGAAACAGGCACTGGCCGCCGATGCGATCTCGCTCAGCGCCCAGCCGCTGACGGCGCTGCAGGGCTACACCGGCATGGGCCCCATGCGCGAGATCCTGCTGCGCATGACCGGCCGAGGTGGACAACTGATTCCACCGAGCGCGCTGTTGCCCTTGGCGTCGCGCTTCGGGCTTGCCCAACAGGTGGATCGTTGGATCCTGCGGCGGCTGCTCAACTGGCTGGACCGCGGCCACGCCCCCCAGCGCCAAGGCAGGTTCTACGTCAACATAACGGCATCGTCGCTGGTGGATGAATCCTTTGTCGCCTTCCTACAAGATGCGCTGGCAGACCGCGACAGCTCACTTCTCGGCATTGAGATACAGGAGCGTGACATCATGCTGCATTACGAGGCGGCGGCTCGTACGATCCGGGCCC
>JARRNE010000603.1:0-3506 GCA_037385305.1 Chromatiaceae bacterium
GGAGGAGGGCAAGATCAACACGGCGCGCTACATCGCCTTTCTCAAGCAGCTGACCAAGGGCCGCACGACCCCGCTGATCGTGATCGTTGATCGGGCGCCCTTTCACCAGTCCGAGGCCCGGCGTGACTTTGTGCGGGCGCCGCGTAAGAAGATGCCCTGGTCCGGGGGCGGAGGTCCGGCTCACGGGAGCGAACAGGACCGAAGGCAAGGTAGCGCCAAGCGAAGGCAACGAAGTGCGGCGTGATGGCGGCTGAGCAGTCAGAGTCGGTTGATAGTGTGTGCTGGGCAGCGCCCAGATCAGGTGGGTTGAAGTCCCACTGGCGCCCGGGTAAGGGGCGCCATATCCAAAGGCGGGGGTAATGCCTCGCCGGCCGGGGCACCTCGATAAGGTGATGCCTAAACGGGCACGCAGCCGGAAACGGCGGACACAGCCAAGGCGGGGCCTAAGTCGGGTGTGCTGTCGAGAGACAACCGGAGGGCAGGGTGTCCACCGTGAGGTGGAATCCGAAGGGCTTGCGGAGAAGTACCGGGCCGTAATCGAGGGGGCGACCCCATGATGAACCGGTCGGCCAAAGACGGGGCAAGGTCGAGCTGGCACTATGGCAGCGAAGGCGTTCTTACCCACCCGTCGTACCAAGGTGTGTGCGGGCGGCACGGTACGGAAGATCTGGACGTGACCCCAGGAGGGCTCGTCGCGTTCTCGGGTGGCACCGGGATCAGCGACCCTATAAGCCGAGAGGTGAAGTGGGAAGCGATGCGCGGCGAGTTGTCGGACAGCCGAATAGTACCGCAAGCCTGGTGAAAGCCAGGTGACTGCGCAAGCAGCGGCCGGGTGGGCCGGGGAAGGCGGCTGGCAGAGGTGGTTGGGACGAGACGGCGAGCGAGTGAGTAAGGGTGATGATGCGGACAAGTTCCTTGCGTGAAAGACCCGAGCAGCAGCATCCGAGGAGACTGGCGGACTGGCTCAACCCGACGGGAGAGAGGAAGGTCCACTCATTGGTGGACAAGATCTATCAGCGGAAGAATCTGGCGGTGGCCTGGGAGAAGGTGAAACGCAACCGCGGTGCTGGCGGGATCGATGGAGAAGATCTGGCGGCGTTCGAGGCGGAGCTGGAAGCGAACCTGGAGCGGCTGCACCAAGAGCTCAAGGACGGCACCTATGCGCCCCAACCGGTGCTGCAGCATCTGATCCCCAAGGCGGGGAAACCGGGGGAGTATCGGCCGCTTGGCATCCTGACGATTTACGATCGGGTATGTCAACAGGCGATCCTCAACCGGCTGGAACCGATCTTCGAGCCGATCTTCGATGACGCCAACTTCGGGTATCGGTCCGGGCGATCCACCAAGGATGCGCTCACGAAGATCTGGCGCGAGCTGGACGCGGGCAATGAGTGGGTGGTCGACGCCGATCTCAAGGATTTCTTTGGGTCGGTGGATCACGACAAACTGCTCACGCTCGTCAACCAGCGCGTGGCGGATGGTCGCGTCTTGGGGCTGGTCAAACAGATCCTTGAGGCCGGCTGTGTGGCTGCAGGGAAGCGGCTGGCGACGGAGGAGGGCGTGCCCCAGGGAGGGGTGATCTCCCCCTTGCTGAGCAATATCCTGCTGACACCCTTTGATCGGGAGATGCGGCGTCGAGGCTTTCGGGTCACGCGCTACGCTGACGACTGGGTGGCGACTTGCAAGAGTCGCCAGGAGGCGAAAGCGGCCCTGATGGCCGCCGAGCGCATGTTGGAACAGCTGGGGGTGACCCTGCATGTGGGAAAGACACGGATCGTGCACGTGTCTCAGGGATTTGAGTTTCTCGGCTACAAGCTCAAGCGCGGCCAGCGGCCGTTGCGACTGGCGGCCGAGAAGATCCGCAGCGGCGTTCGCCGGGGAGGGCTTTATGCCTTTCCGCGGAACAAATCCGTCCAGCACTTCAAGGACCAGATCCGTCGGCTCACCCGGCGCAAAGCGCCGGTCAGCACGCGGGAGCTGATCGACCAAATCAACCCGGTCATCCGAGGGTGGGGTCTGTACTTTTGTAAGGCCCATGTGCGCGGACTCTTCCACCGACTCGACGGCTGGATCGTGCGTCGTATTTGGTCGCATCGGTTCAAGCGCTGGCGCAATGCGGGCTGGAAAAGCCTGCCAGAGCGACGGCTTTACGGCGAGTACGGGCTGGTGAACTTGGTCGCACTGATTCCTTCCCTCAACCCTCGTTAAGGCACCTGTGTGAAAGCGGCTTACGGGAAAACTGTACGAGCCGTTTGGGCGGCGGACGGAGGCCAGCCCCGCGGGGCGCCTCCTCCGACCCGACACCGTTGAGCGCGGGGAACGCACCCCAGCGGACCCGTGGGAGGGAAGCGACCGATCGGTTGAGACAGCGTTTGGAGGGAGAGATGGCGCAAACATTGGGTTGCGAGACCATCACAACGCAACAAGAGACGATCGCGAACCTGGCGAGACAGGCGCCGGGGATGGTGCTGACCACGCTGGCGCACCACATCGACCTGATGTGGCTGGAAGAGGCGTACCGGCGCACGCGCAAGGACGGCGCGGTGGGAGCCTGCACGAGAACCTGAGCGACCTGCTCGAACGGTTCAAGAGTGGTCGCTATCGGGCGCCACCGGTGCGACGCGTTCACATCCCCAAGGACGGAACGAAGAAGACCCGACCCATCGGCATCCCCACGCTGGAGGACAAAATCCTTCAACGCGCGGTGCTCATGGTGCTCGAGCCGGTCTACGAGCAGGATTTTCTGGACTGCTCCTACGGCTTTCGCCCGGGCCGCAGTGCCCATCAGGCGCTGCAAGCGCTGTGGGACGGGGTGATGGAGCAGCGCGGTGCGTGGATCATCGACCTCGACATCCAGGGCTTTTTCGACAGCATGGAACGAAGCCATCTGCATGCCTGTCTCGACCAACGGGTACGTGACGGTGTGATTCGTCGCGTGCTGGGCAAATGGATGCAAGCCGGCGTCATGGAAGAGGGAGAGATTCACCATCCCGAGCGGGGTAGCCCGCAAGGGGGTGTGATCAGCCCGCTGTTGTCGAATGTCTACCTGCACGAAGTCCTCGACCGCTGGTTTGAGGACACGGTCAAGCCGCGTCTGCGCGGGCGGGCCTTCCGGGGCCGCTTTGCCGATGATGCGCTGCTGGCCTTTGAGCGGGAAGACGACGCGCGGCGGGTCATGGAGGTCGTGGCCAAGCGCCTGGCGCGCTTCGGTCTGACCCTTCATCCCGAAAAGACCCGCCTGGTGGACTTTCGTCGTCCACCCTGGCGGCGTGGAACGCGGCGCTCGCAGCGCGGGCGCAGCTTCGATCTGCTCGGCTTCACGCACTACTGGGGACGCTCCCGGAATGGACACTGGGTGGTGCAACGCAAGACGGCCAAAACCCGCTTTCGCCGCGCCGTGCGGCAGATCGGGCTGTGGTGCCGCCGCCACCGCCATCTCTCGGTGGCGGAGCAGTGGCAGGCATTGAGCCGCAAGCTGCGCGGCCATGACGCCTACTACGGGATCA
>JARRNE010000604.1:0-2543 GCA_037385305.1 Chromatiaceae bacterium
GCGAACGAGGCGGGGCTCGACCGCAACGCCGCGCGCGGCCAGTCTGTGGACGACCTCGAGCGGCGAAGGGATCTCGGCAGCGCCCCGAAGGGCCTCTCCCAGGATCTCAATGGTCTCCTCGACCGTGGGCTCTCGCAGGGTCCGGGCGAGCGCCCGCTCACCCGCCAAGCGCTGACGGACCTGCTCGGCGGCCCGATCGGCGTCGGCACTGACGTAGAGGTGCTGGCCTCGATAGCGCTCCCGGCCAATGCGTCCCTCGTGGACCAGCTCAAGCAGGGGATTGTGCACCCGCACCCGAAGCAGGTGCGAGAGCTCCCCATGCGTACGGCCCTCGGGCGCCTGTTCTACTTGCACGGCGATCGTCTCCTTGAGCGTGCCGCTTCGGCTGAAGCCGATGTCCCCGTGGAACCACACACCCCACTCGTCGAGCTGCGGGAGCTCGGCGAGCGTGTAGTACTGGCCTCGGTGTGTGAAGCTCGTCCGGTAGCCCACCTCCCGGAGGCGGCGGAAGACCGTCATCCGAGACCGGGTTCCGAGCGCCTCGAACAGATCGCGTAACTCAACGACGCGGCGCCGTCGCAGCAGCTTCACTAGCTGATCACGTGCTTGCTCGCTCATCAGCATCGCCGTGTCTGGTACAAGTAGAACAACCGCTGCTAGCAGAAGCCGATTTGTACCACGCCCGGACGCGCTACTCTATCCTCAGTGACCCAAAATCAGAGGCTTACGCTTCTCCGCCCGAGCCGGCGGCGATACAGATGGGACTATACAGGGGAGGGAAAGAATTTAGAATTCAGGTCCTTACGCCTATCCAACCGAATCCTGACGCCGTAGGTGCGTAGCGTAATGACTGGTACACCGTTACGCCATGCGGATTCGCGGCAGGGCGGTCACACGGGGCGGGGAGGGGTGCTGCGCGAGATGACCGAGCGCGGGGAGCGGGCGACGAAGGACCGGGGCGGCGCCAACATCCCGACGGCGTCGCGCGATGCGACACCGTCCACGACCCTGGTGGCCCTCGATATCCGCTGCGATCAGTCCAGCCGCCAAGAAGTATCCGCCCCCAGAAAAATAACCCACCGGCTTTCTCGTTGACCAGATCGGATAAGGTCGCGCGGCGCACGCCAAGAATTTCAGCGGCGCGGGAGACCGGGAGGTCCAACTCGTCCAGAATTTCGGTGCGGATAAAGCCGCCCGGATGCGTGGGCCTCATGCCGACTTTGGTAATTGCTTTGCTCATCAGTAACGAATCAACAGTAAGTTGTACAAGGAATACAAACGTTGTCGTTGTCGTAATCGGATAAAGAAATGCAATTCGGGCATGAGCAACTCGATGTCTACCGGATTTCGATCCGGTATGTGACGTGGGCATACCGAGTGGCCAAGAGCTTGAAGGGCAGCGATCGGCCCGCGCGGGGACGACTGCTGCGTGCCTCGCAGTCGATCCCGCTGAACATCGCCGAAGGCAACGGCAAGGGGAGCAATGCCGCTCGGCCCCGCTTCTTCGAGATCGCTCGCGGCTCGGCGTTGGAACGCGCATCGATTCAGGACTGTCTCGAAGCCTGCGAAGTACTGGCTGCTGCTCAATACGCATAGGGTAAGGCAATGCTGACCCGGATCGTTTCGATGCTCACCAAGCTCGGACAGCGACCCCATGAGGTGCGAGAGAATTTCGGCCGTTGCGAGAGTTTCGACAACGACAACGACAACGACAACGACAACGAATAGACTTGTCCAACTTACCAGGGTGGTTGCGCCGGGATTGCCCACCATGTGGCGCAGCGGGGCAATCGACGCCAGCGGACGTGCTTCACGGATCAGGACGATGCGGACTACCGGGGCTTACTCGCCGACTCCTGCCGCTGTTGCGGGACGCAGGTGCTTGCCTATTGCCTGATGCCCAAGCATGTGCACCTCATCGTGGTTCCCTCGGACGAGTTTGGCTTAAGGGACGCGCTGGGGGAGGCCCATCGCCGATAGACTCGTACGATCAATTCTCGCGAGGGCTGGAAAGGGCATCTCTGGCAACAGCGTTTCCACTGCTTCGTGATCGATGAGCGACAGCTGCTCGCCGCCGTAAGGTAGGTAGAGCGCAACCCGGTGCGAGCGCGTCTCTGCGGCAGGGCGCAAGATTGGCCAGGGTCGAGCGCGGCGGCCCACCTTGCGGGACGGGAGGACGCCCTCGTCACCGTGCGACCGCTGTTGGAGCTGGTCCCCGATTGGGAGGCGTTCATCGGCGAGGCCGACGACGAGAAGTTCAACGAGCGACTGCGCGGTCACGCCAGCACCGGCCGGCCACTCGGTGCGGACGCCTTCGTCGAATCCCTGGAGCGACTCCTCGCCCGGTCCCTGAAGCGGCAGAAACCAGGGCCTAAGACCCAAGAGCGGGATCGCTACACGGGCGACCTGTTCAGCGACGGGGAACAGAATTGAGAAAACTCTCCCTGGAACCGTCCCAATATCCGACCGCGCCCAAAAAGACTCAGGCTCGCGAAGAACAGACCAGCCCCAGTCAAACACTTTCCGTGATCGGGGCGCCAACC
>JARRNE010000605.1:0-2542 GCA_037385305.1 Chromatiaceae bacterium
ATCCGCGATGCGGCTTGACGTCCGCAGCGCGCGCCCAAGGCTCCGGGGCCTTCCCGCTGCGTGTAGCCGCCGGATCAAGGCGCCCATGGGAGCGCCACATTCAATAGCTTACGTAGCTTAGTGTTTGTCCTGGCGCCCAAGCTCCGGCTTGGGCGCTCCATCCCTGAAGCTCTGCTTCCACGCAACCGGCGGTGGCTCACGGAAGGGCTCGACGAAGCAGAGCTTCGGAAGAGACCGTACCGCAGCAGAGCTGCGGGACGAGGAGAATCGGCTTCCAGCCAATCGGGGCCGGGTGACATACCGGCCGTCGCCCGATCGTTGCTCCACGGCCAGTCGGCCGCCTCCCGCACCATGCGGGCACGCACGGGATTGAGCACGACGTAGCGGGAAAGCTCGAGGAGATACGCCTCTTGCTGCACCAGGCTCGCCTTGTAGCGGCCTTGAAAGACGTGACCTACGCGGGCGTCGGCTTGCTTGAAGCGTTGCGTATAGACACCGTTGCGCTGGCGCATGCCCGTGGCGAGATTGCCGTCCAGGGTCTCCACCAGCAAGTGGTACTGGTTCCCCATCTGGCAATACGCATGGACGACCCAGTTGAAGCGCTCGCAGACATGGCCCAGCACCTCCAGCCACAGGTGCCGATCCTGATCCTGGACATAAATGGCCTCCCGCCCGTCTCCCCGCGAGGTGACGTGGTAGAGCGCGCCGGCAAACTCGATCCGCAGGGATCTCGCCATGTGCAAAGCCTACCTCAGTGCGACGCACGGAACAAGACCTGACCCCGATGTCCGACGTGACCCCGATGTCCGACGCGACGACTCCGTCGCCGCGACCATCTCCAAGCTCGCCCGGCGCGTGCGCCGTGTCTTCGACTATTTCCTCATGATCGTCAATTCCAAGCCCCGCCCCAGCCGCTCAGCCGCGGCGGTGGGCTAGAACGGTTTTGCCCTGGGTGGCGGGCTGCTCGGGTCGTGGGTGTTGTAAGATCTTGCGTTATGTTGCTTTGTCGTCTTGCTAGAAGAAACACATGCGAACCTCGAAGACCCTCTCCATTACCCTGCCCCCTGAAATGCTGGCGCGCGCGGTCGAGATGGCCAAGCAAGAGCACCGCACCATGAGCGAGCTGGTGCGCGAGGCGCTACGCGAGTACGAGCGCAACCGGCAGTGGGACGAGATGAATGTCTATGGCCAGGCGAAGGCACGTGAGCTCGGCCTCACCGAGTCCGACGTGGAGCCAGCCGTGCGGGCGGTGCGCGCAGAGCGGCGCAAGCGCCAGACCGCTGAGTCGAAGAAGTGATCGTCGTGGTCGCCGATACCAGCGTGTACGTCTCGGCGCTGGTCTTCGGCGGCGTGCCGCGCGCGGCCCTTGAGAAGGCGCAGCGGCCACCCTTTCGGCTCGCCGTGTCGTACACGATCGAGGACGAGCTCACCAAGACGCTCGGCCAGAAATTCGCCTGGTCGGAGGAGCGCATCGCAAACGCGGGTGAGCTTCTCTGGGCGGAGGCCCTCTGGTGCACGCCGGCCGCGGTGGAGGCGGCGCGCGATCCCGACGACAACCATGTGCTCGGCTGTGCGCTCACCGCGCAGGCGGAATTTCTCATCACCGGCGACAAAGACCTGTTGGCGTTGCACCCGTTCCGGGCAATCGCCGTTGTGACGCCGGCGCAATTCCTCACTCTCCACACTGCCGCTTGGGAGCCAGCCTAGGGTCGGCCTGGACTCGAGGGCCGTAGTGCCTCGCGAACGGGCGGAGGCGGCGATCGAAACTGCCGCGCGGTTACTCGATTGCATCAGCCATGCATTGGCCGAGCCGAGCGCGCAGGGGCCGAGGTGAGGCATGACAAACCGAAGGGGGCTGCCGGTTCGTTGGTCGATCGAGCTGATTAAGGGCAGCGGACAACCGAGGTCTGTCCCTCGTTGCCACGCATGGACGACCCAGTGGAAGCGCTCGCAGACATGGCCTAGCACCTCCAGCCACACGTGCCGATCCTGATCCTCGACGTAAATGCCCTCCCGCCCGTTTCCCCGCGAGGTGACGTGGTAAAGCGCGCCGGCAAACTCGATCCGTAGGGGTCTCGCCATGTGCAAAGCCTACCCCAGTGAGACGCACGGACCAAGACCTGACCCCATGATCCTTCGCAGACACCTGGCAGCAGGCCGAGACCGGGGAGCGCGCGGGATCTCGGCTCGCCTTCGGGAGTCTTCGAGAGCTGTTCTCGGCGACTACCGAGAAACGGCTGGATCTCTTACGCCACGTTGCGTCGCACGAGGGGCTTAATGTTCGCCAGCTCGCCCAATCCCTGGGGCGTGACTACAAGAACGTGCACACGGATGTCACCGAGCTGGTCGACCTTGGACTCCTGGAGCGCGGTGACGATGGCGTGCTCGTGGCTCCTTACGATGAGCTCTTGATTCACGCCGGCATCCGCGATGCGGCTTGACGTCCGCAGCGCGCGCCCAAGGCTCCGGGGCCTTCCCGCTGCGTGTAGCCGCCGGATCAAGGCGCCCATGGGAGCGCCACATTCAATAGCTTACGTAGCTT
>JARRNE010000606.1:0-2541 GCA_037385305.1 Chromatiaceae bacterium
CACCGCATCGCGGCCAACGGGCTGCGCTACAACCGGATATTTTCCACCTCGCTGTGCTCGCCGACGCGGGCGGCGCTCATCACCGGGCGCAACCAACACTCGGTCGGCTTCGGGGTGATTGCCGAGCAGGCCACCGGCTTCCCCGGCTACGACAGCGTCATCGGCGTGGACAACGCGACGATCGGCCGCATCCTGCGCGACAACGGCTACGCGACGAGCTGGTTCGGCAAGGATCACAACACGCCGACCTACGAGGCCAGCCAGGCCGGGCCGTTCACCCAGTGGCCGACCGGCATGGGCTTCGACTACTTCTACGGCTTCGTCGGCGGCGACGCCAACCAGTGGGGGCCGAACCTCTTCCGCAACACCACGCAGATCTACCCGTGGATCGGTCACGAGGGCACCTTGAAGATGGATCGATCGGATCCAAAGGCGAAGATCTGGCCGGTCAGCGGCAAGGAGCCCTCCTGGAACCTGATCACCGCGATGGCCGACGACGCCATTGACTGGATGTACCGGATTCACCAGACCGACCCCCGTCAGCCGATCTTTCTCTATTACGTGCCCGGCTCCTCGCATGCGCCGCATCATCCGACCAAGGAGTGGGTGGACAAGATCCATGACATGCACCTGTTCGACGACGGCTACGAGAAGCTGCGCGAGCGCATCTTCGCGAACCAGCAGAAGCTCGGCGTCATCCCCAAGGGCATGAAGCTGACGCCCTGGCCGAGCGACATCCTGACGCCCTGGGACAAGCTCACGCCCGAGGCGAAGAAGCTCTTCATCCGGCAGGTCGAGGTGTTCGCCGCCTACGTGGCCTACAACGACCACGAGATCGGCCGGGTGATTCAGGCGTTCGAGGACCTGGGCAAGCTCGACAACACGCTGATCATCTACCAGAACGGCGACAACGGCACCAGCGCCGAAGGCGGACCGGAAGGCACGTACAGCGAAGTCGCGTTTTTCAACGGCTACCGCCCGCCGGTGGACGTGCAGATGAAGTTCTACGACGCCTGGGGCACCGAATTCGCATACAACCACCTGTCGGCGGGTTGGTCGTGGGCGTTCGACACCCCCTTCGACTGGTTCAAGCAGAACGCCTCCCGGTTCGGCGGCACCAACCAGAACATGGTGATTTCATGGCCGGCGCGCATCAGGGACAAGGGGGGCCTGCGCGAGCAGTTCATCCACGACATCGACGTTGTGCCCACACTGCTCGAAGTCACCGGCATCCCCGCGCCTGAAACCGTGGACGGCATCAAGCAGAAGCCGATCGAGGGCACGAGCTTCGCCTACACCTTCGACGCCGCCAACGCCAAGGCGCCGTCGCGCCACAAGACGCAATACTTCGAGATGATGGGTGAATGGGCGATTTATCACGACGGATGGATCCTGAGCACCGGTAAGCCGCGCGCGCCCTGGCAGGCCTTCCTCCCGGCCAACCCGGACCCCCTCAACAACCAGGTGTTCCAGCTCTACGACCTGAGCCAGAGCTGGAACCAGTCCGAGGATATCGCCGCGCAGCACCCGGAGAAGGTCAAGGAAATGCGGGCCATGTTCATAGAGGAAGCGAAGAAATATCAGGTCTTTCCTTTGGATGCGTCGGTGGGTGCCCGGGTCGCGTCCGCGCGCCCGAGCCTCACCGCCGGCCTGAACGAGCTGGTCTATACGCGGCCGATGACCGGCGTTCCGCAGGGCGATGCGCCATACCTGCTGGACACCTCTTACAGCCTAACGGCGGACATCACCGTACCGGAAGGCGGCGCCGAGGGCATGATTGTGACTTCCGGCGGGCGTTTCGCGGGCTGGGGTTTTTATCTGCTCAAGGGCAAGCCGGTGTTCTGCTGGAACATGCTCGATCTCGAGTGGATTAAGTGGGAGGCCCCGAAGGCGCTCGATGCCGGCCGGCACACGCTGGAGTTTGACTTCAAGTATGACGGCCTCGGCGTCGGCACGATGGCGTTCAACAATTTCTCCGGTATCGGCAAGGGCGGCACCGGTACGCTGAAGGTGGACGGCACGGTGGTCGACACGAAAAGGATGGAAAAGACGATCCCCATCATCCTGCAGTGGGACGAGAGCTTCGATATCGGCTCGGACACGATCACCGGCATCGACGACACCGACTATCTGCCACCCTTTCCGCTGACGGCGAAGCTCAACAAGCTGACGATCAGGATCGACCGTCCGCAGCTGTCGCCGGAGGAAATCAAGAAATTGGAGGAGGGCATGAAGAAAGCCGCCCTCGGCATCCAATAGTCTTTTCAGTTGTTAAATGTGCGGGCCGTTCGCGAGAGCGTCCCGCAATTCACGGTCGAGTAATATCCAGTTGCACCAGTCTGTCAACCTGACCGCGGCCGACGCCAATGAGCCGGAGGTGTAACGATGGATCGACCGGTACTGCGGGCGGACCAATCCGATCTGTCGTTACGGTTTACACCAACGATCAGCTGAATCTTACGCCGCAAAGCGAGAAGCGTGTCCTGGAAACCTCCGACAGTCGGCAGCTGCGGGTAGGAGGGATCGAATAAAATGAAAAAA
>JARRNE010000607.1:0-2534 GCA_037385305.1 Chromatiaceae bacterium
GGTTGATCCAGATCGTCGTCAACACACTGCTGTACGTGGCCATCTCCCGCGTCGGGGTCGGGCCGGGTGTCGGACTCGAGTTCCTCGCACCGATCTTCGTGGTGGCCTGGGACCGCGTCACCGGGACGGCGAGACCGCGGCGCATCACGTGGGCGGCGGTCGTGGCGGCCGTCGTCGGCGTCGGGTTGCTGGTCGAGGCAGGTGACCTCACCGAACTGGACCCGGTCGGCGTCCTCGCCGGGTTCGGTGCGGCCGTCACCCTGGCCAGCTACCCCGTCCCGACGGTATCCGCGGTACAGGGACCGCCTGGCACACACCCAAGCCCTTCTCGGGACAAGAAGCCTCGACCACTCCAGAGTCTCCCCACAAACCCAGGAATGGTCAGCCGGTGGCGTGCCTGCTGGCAAGTGGCAAAACCTCCTATCGGAGGTCCGCCCTTGCGGGCTGGTGTATGTTGAGATGCATCAACGAAAGGCCTGCCCCCAACTCCCTCGCGTTGCGTGGCGAAGCAAGCGCGCGCGGGGACATCTCCTTGGGCTCGCGGGCCGCGGCTTCTGTACTGCATATCCACCCCGGCCAGGTGCAGGGGTTTTTTGTGCCTGGGGGGTCTGTGGGTGCGGCTTCTGGAATTGCGGAACGGAGAGGCTGCCGGGGACGCCGGGGTTGCGCGATCGGGACGGGTTCGATTGATCGATATCAATCGCGGGGCGATTTCTACATGCCGAGCGGCGGGGCGATTCCGGGTTTGCCGCAACAGCGAAGCCAGGAACGACGCGGGTTGCGAGACCGTTTGTTCCCTGCCTTGCGTTCATGCCCTGGTGGTCTATCTTACAAACCTGTCATGTGATTGCGCCCGTTGCTGTGCGGCTCTGATGCGGGAGGGCCGGAAGGCGCGCCACGAGCGAACAATTCCTGATACGGGGGGTTCGGGAATGTCTCGCGAGGCCAGGGCACCGCGCTTTTCTGGGGGCGGTTGTACGGGCGCTCCTTACGCCGGCGTGTGCGGGGCCGGTGCCGTATTGCATGTTCCTTGGATTGCGTCTCAAGCATGCGGTGTGCCGCAGGGGATCAGCGTGCGCCTCGCGTGAGGAGTGGCGTGAGCATTCCTCAGCATTAGGGGCGTGTGGCGCAGGACGACAAAGCCAACCCTATCGTGAGGTAGGGGCGGAAAGTCGCGAATCCTGCTCGAAGCATTTCAGGAAAGCCGGACTGCCGAGGGCGAAACGCAAGAGGAAAAAGCATGGACAACCAAACCGTATTGGTCACAGGCGCGCTAGCCGGTATCGGGCGCGCGACCGCCATTGCCTTTGCCAAGCTCGGCGCCAACGTGGTCGTCAGCGGGCGCCGGCGCGAAGCCGGGGAGGCCCTCGCAGCCGAGCTGCGTGCGCTCGGGGCCGAGGCAGAGTTCGTCAAGGCCGATGTCTCCAATGAAGATGAAGTCCGAGCGATAGTCGCGGCTACCACCGAGCGCTTTGGTCGGCTGGACATCGCTGTCAACAACGCGGGTGTCGAAGGCTCCCTGGGTCCGATCGCCGAGCAGAGCGTGGAGAACTTCCACGCAACCTTCGCAGCCAACGTGTTGGGGACGCTGCTGTCGCTCAAGTACGAGATGCGCGCGATGCTCGCCCAGGGCGGTGGCTCAATCGTCAACCTCTCATCAATCGCCGGACAAATTGGAATGGCGGGCGCATCTGTGTATGCAGCTAGCAAGCATGCTGTCGAGGGACTGACCAAGAGTGCAGCACTGGAAGGCGCGGGCGGGGGCGTGCGCGTGAATGCGGTGGCCCCTGGCCCCGTGCAGACCGCCATGCTTGATCGGTTCGTCGGACACGACGAAGCCGTGAAGCATGGCTTCCTGTCAACGGTGCCAGCGAAGCGTGCGGCCACCCCCGAGGAAATCGCCGAGGCGATCGTGTGGGTGGCTTCGGCCAAGGCCGCTTACCTGACCGGCCAGTCCATCGCTGTCGATGGCGGCTACACGGCACAGTAACCCGAGATGTGTCAAATCGCACACCCCGGGGTGCAGAGGCTCTGATGTTGCCGCAGACTGGCTACGTATGCGGCCCAGGAGGCCGAGGGACGGGGCAGGGCAAACGGGACGGGGATCTTGCGTTTGATTTCCACAGCACCCAGGAGCGGCAGCGGTCTCTGACGTTCCCCCGGGGGGGCCTTGGCTACCGCCTTCATCGCGGAGCTGACCGTCGTCTTGCTGGTATCCATTCACGCTAGAGGGACCGAGCCCATGCACCCACACATCCAGCAAATCGGCGGCGACCTGCTGTGTCGCGCACCCGCGAGCCAGCCGCCGGAGTTGCGCCTGGGAGGCGAGGCGGCCCGCGCCGCCCTCGAAGGCTGGGCCGAGCGCTACGGCTTGGCGGTGGGCGCCAACGACGCCGCGGCGTTGTTGACCATCGGTCGGGAGCTGTTCGCCTGGCTGGACGCCACCGGCTGGGCCACGGCCTGGGCCCGGGCCACCGGCCCCCGCGCGCTGGAGATCCGGGTGGAAGATCCGAGCGCCCCGCTCGGCCGCGCTC
>JARRNE010000608.1:0-2531 GCA_037385305.1 Chromatiaceae bacterium
TGCTCGCCGATACGCAAGCCGGCATCGACGTTGTCTGCCACAGCCGCGGGGGGCTGGTCACCCGCTGGTGGCTGGAGGCCTTCGACCGCGCCCCGCCCGAGAAACGCCGGGCCGTTTTCGTCGGCTCGCCCCTAGGCGGAACCGGGCTCGCCGCGCCGCCGAACATCCGCGGCAGGCTGAGCCGGTTGTCGAACATCGCGATGGCCCTCGGCGCCGCCTCCGCCGCCGTCCCCTTCCTTACCGTCCTGACCGGCCTGTTCCGCGTCGTGACCTCGGTGACCAAGCTCGCGGCGAAGACCCCGGCCATCGACGCCGCCGTGGCGCTGGTGCCCGGACTCATGGCCCAGAGCCGGGTCGGCAACAACGGGGAGATGATCAGCCTGCGCCAGCCTCCCGGGGCGCTTGCGGGGCGCTATTACGCGGTCAAGTCCGATTTCGCGAGCGAGAAGCCGGGCTGGCAGTTCTGGCGCTATTTCCGCAACATTGGCGATCGTGCCAAGGACACCCTTGCCGATCTGGTCTTCGACGGGCAGAACGACCTCGTGGTGGATACCGGCTCCATGGTGGACCTGTGCGACGACCTGAGCATCCCTGCGGAGCAGGTGCTCGATTTCGGCACCACCGATGTCGTCCACCACACGAGCTACTTCGCCCAGGCGCGGACATTGGACTTCATCCGGGAGTCACTGGGGAGCGTTCCGCGGTGACTTCGAGCTCGGCACGACAGCGGAGGGGAGCGAATGGATCGGAACACGGCACAGAGCTACAAGAAGCTGCTGCTCGGCATTCCCGGGTGGAACCACGGTGGGACCCGCAAGGCGTTTCTCCAGGATGTCTTCTTTGGACACGAACTACTGAATCAGATCAACTACGAAGTCGCTGGGGATCGTGCGGCCAGCGAGCTGATCGAGCTGCTCGGCGGCCTGGATGACGCCGATGTCGATGGGCTCACGCCCGCCTGTGCGCTGCTGAAGGCAGCTCGCGAGAAATTCGGCGCGGGCAAGCAGCGCGGTGAGCTGCTTGCGGACCTCGAGCGCGCCCTGTGCGAGTCGACGCCGCGCATCCATGCCGTCCTCATGCTGGCGGCGAATCCGGAGGACCAGGCGCTGATCCGAACGGATCGGGAGTATGCGGCGATCAAGGAGGCCCTGAGCCGGACCGCAAGAGGCCAGGAGATCCGACTGCACCTGCCGGAGCTTGCCCTGCCCGCCGACAAGCTGATCGGCACCCTCCTGAGCGCGGAGCCGGAGCCCAACCTGGTCCACTTCTCCGGCCACGGCGGCGGCGCCGCAGGGATCTACTTCGAGAGCCCGCAGGGCGCCTCCGAGCCGGTCACGGGGGAAGCCCTGGCCAGCGTGTTTCGCCAATTCGCGCATTGCCTGCGGGCCGTAGTCCTCAATGCCTGCTTCAGCGAGCCCCAGGCGGAGGCCATCGCCCAGCACATCGACTACGTCATCGGCACCCGGAAGGACATCGGCGACGACACGGCGATCGCATTCTCCACCGGCTTCTACCAGGCGCTCGCTGCGGGCCGGTCGATCGAGGACGCCTTCGAGCTCGGCTGCGCTCAGATCCGGATGGCGGGCATCCCGGAGCATCTGATCCCCGTGCTCATGACACGCGACGGGAAGGTCACCGCCTGCGCCTAGCCGACGGGAGCACGGCTCGCATGAAGCTGGACCCCCACACCTACAAGGCCCTGAAACGGCTCCTGCTGGGCCTGTCCGCCTGGTCGGATGAGGAGAAGCGCAAGGTCTTCGTCGAGGATGCGCTCTACGGGGAAGCCGTGCTGAATCACATCACCTGGAAACAGGACGCGGATACCGCCGCGTCGAGCCTCATCAAGACCTGCGCCGACTTCGAGCTGCTCACGCACGACGGCAAGACCCCGCTGTGCGCCCTGCTCGCCGAGATCCGCGACCGCAAGTGGGGGCCCATGGAGACGGTCGGGCGGCTCGAGCAGGACCTGGACTGCGCCGGCCGCAAGCCCGCCTGGGCCAAGGACCCTTACCCCGGACTCATGGCCTTCGGCCGCACCGATGCCCCGATCTTCTTCGGTCGCCGGGCGGAGACCCGCGACCTGCTGCGCAAGCTCACGACCGAGCAGGGCAGGCGCTTCCTGCTGGTGACCGGCGCCTCAGGCTCCGGCAAGTCCTCCCTGGTCCGCGCCGGCGTCTGGGCCAGACTGGAGGAAGGCGGCGTGCCGGACCTGCCCGGCAGCCGGGACTGGCTGATCACGGCCATGTTCCCCTCGGCCCAGGGCGGGGACCCCTTCCTCGCCCTGACCAACAGCCTGGCAGGCGACCGCCGCTTCGACAGGCTCGATCCCGCCAGCCGCGCGGCGGACCTGAGGGTGAGTCCCAGCGCCTTCGCCAAGCTGGTGGAGCAGGTGCTGGGCGCGCTCCCGCGCGGAGCCGAGTGGCTGCTGATCCTCGACCAAATGGAGGAGCTCTTCACGCCCGCGGCCGAGGCGCTGCGCGAGCCCTACGTCGACACCATGCTCAACGCCGCTGAGCGTCCCGGCTTCCGCG
>JARRNE010000609.1:0-4125 GCA_037385305.1 Chromatiaceae bacterium
CAATGGCCGTCGACCGCCATGCGCCGCTCCGACCGAGTCATCCGGGTCGACTCCGTCACCGCCCCGGCCTGGCTCCAGGGCCGAACGATCTGCTACCGCCTCGACTACTACAACCGGGGTGAGATGGCCTCCTACAGCCGCTCCCAGTGGGCCGCGCCGGTGCCGTCCATGATCGGCCAGGTTGTCCAGGATGTCCTCGCCCGGAGCAGGGCCTGGAAGGCCGTCATCGGCCCCGGGGACGACACAAAGGCGACCGTCGACCTGCAGCTTCATTTGCTCAACCTGTGCCAGGAATTCTCCTCGCCCAAGCAGAGCACAGGCGCGTTGGCCGCCCGCGTGACCGTCTCCGTTGCCGCCAGCGGCAGGGTGATTGGGCAACGGGAGCTCACTTACCGCGAGCCGGCCCCGACGCCAGATGCCGCCGGAGGAGTGACGGCCGAGCGAAAGGCGGTGGCGAAGCTCAGCAGTGACCTCGCCAAGTGGGTGGCCGGCCTTAGCCTCTAGCCCGGGACCCGGCGGGGCCAGCCAGGCTCCCGGCCGGTGGGGGTCGAACCAAACGGGCATCGGCCCGTCAAACTGTTGGGGAGTACGCGGGAAGACACGAGAAGCGAAGAGAGGACCATGGACGGCGTCGAGACAAAGGATCTGGATGGAGTCGGAGGGGGACGATGGCTTCCCGTACCTGGAGTGATGGATACCCGCGGGCGAAGGGCGGCCGCGCAAACGATCGCCGCCATCCTGCGCTATTCGATGCGGGCTTCCTTTCACATCCAGGTCAGCGGCCTCGAGCACTTCAGTTGCTCGCCCTCCACCCTGGTGGTGGCCAACCATCGGCGTGACACGGATGGCCCTATCATCGGCACCACCCTCCTCGGGCGAATCGATCAGCTCGAGGCCGGGACACCCCCCTGTTTCGTAGCACGGGAGGACCTGTTCCGCCGAGGGTTCCTCCGGGATTACCTGACCAGCTGGCCCGCGCCGCTCCGAGAGCTGCTCGCGGGCATCGATCTGCGCCCTTTCCTCGATGCCGTCAACCTGTACCCCATGCGCCGCATTCGAGAGCGGACCCTGGGGGAGGTGCTGGAGGACACCCTGGCCATCTTCGGGGACCTGCCCCTCGATCAGGTTCTGCGGCAGACCTGGGAGGCTCGTTTCCGTGCGATGTCGGCCGAAGGCGCGGGACGGCTGATGGTCAGTGACGTCCTTGGCAGGCGTTACCGGGCGCTCCTACGGCAGCCCTGCGGGCTGATGAAGCTCACCCGGCAGCGTTTTCAGGTGCTGCGACCCTATGAAGAGCGCACCATCAGGTCGCAGCTGCTCCGTTTCGTGGAGCTGCTGGAACGTGGCGCCATGGTCCAGCTGGAGCCGGAGGGAACGACTTCTGCCGACGGCAGTCTGGGGCGGCTTCGCGGGGGGCTCCACATCCTGCTGAATCAGGCACGCGCTCCGGTTCGGGTGCTGCCCATCGGTATCACTTACGACTTCATGACCAGCGGGCGACAGTGGGTCTTTGTGCGGGTCGGCCGCGAGCTACCCCACCTCCAGGGACTTTCGAGGCGGGAGACGACCGCGCGGGTAACCCAGGCAATTCTCGCCTGCTCGCCCCTCACGGCAAGCCAGCTCGCGAGCCGCTGGCTGCTGGAAGTGCGTTCGCGCGGGGGCGGCTGTATCACCGCCGCCCAGCTCGACGAGCAGGTACGGGCGGAGGCGGAGCGCTTGAGCCTCCGTGGCGCTCACGTCGACCCGCGGCTGCTGGAGAGCCGTCGGCGAAAACAACGACTCGACCAGTACCTCGAGTACTGCTGCCTGTCGCCTACCCTGCTGCCCAGCGGCCGAGGACGCTATCTGGTGCGCGGGGATGTCGACCCGCGTTCCCAGGGCCGCGGTCAGCCTGTCCGCTGGAAGCATCCGGACAGCGCGCTCAGGTATGTCCACAACGAGCTCATGTCCCTCGCTCCCTTGTGGCCGGAGGTCGCCGGAAGGAGTGAGCCATGAGCTCCGAGCCACGCCGCTGGCGCCAGATCCTGCTGCAGCCCCGGATCGTCCTGCCCGTTTTGTTGAGCGCGGCCTTGCTGGCCTTTGCTTTCAGTATCTCGAATCTCACGAAGGTCTTCGATCGGATTGAGGAGATTCCGTTTTCGACCATTGTCCTGGGGTTTCTGCTGGCGCTGACCTACCTCTCGGTGAAATGGCTGGAGTTCCGACTGCTGCTGACCCGGCTCTCCATTCGGCTCCCCTGGCGCCGCCTGGTATTTGCGTTCGCCATCGCCGAGATGACCATCACGATTCCGGCCGGGGTCTATGTTCAGAACTACATTCTGCAACGCATGAGAAGCGCCGGCTTTGCGCGATCGGCTGCCGCCACCACCGCCATGCTGCTGCTTGAGCTCTGCCTCATTCTATTGATGCTGGCGTTGCTCGGCATACCGCACTGGGTCTGGGTCCGACCCACCGCGATTGCGGTCCTAAGCGGCCTGCTCCTGCTTCTCGGGCTGCTGATATCCACTGACGCGCTGGCGGAGCGTGGCGTGTGCTGCCGCGGGTCCGGCAACGCGGGGTCCGCGCCTTCGCGGAGGGACTGTCGGAGGTCATCAGCGGTCTTGGGCAGCTCGCCACGCTGCGTACGGCGCTGCCGGCCCTCCTGCTGGCTGCCGGGTACCTCGGGGCCCTTGCAGGGGCATTCACCCTGGTGGGTCGGGGCACCGGTGTGGAGCACTTCAGCTATCTGCAGGCCGTCACCGTGTACTCCTTTTCCCTGTCCGTGACCCTTCTCATGGCGGGTGTCCTGACCCAGCTGGGCGTGATCGAGGTAGCAGGGCTGGGGGCGGCAGTGAACTTCGGCTACGGCCCGAGCGAGGCACTCGCCATGATGCTGGGCTTCCGCATCGTATGGATGGGGTCCGTCTGGCTGATCTGCGGACCCACCGCCCTCCTGCTTCGGGACGTGATGCGCACGACCCCCCGAGGTCGATCAAACAGGGCTCGAGCAACCCACGGAATGAGGTCCGGAATTGAACGGAAAGAGACTGAAGGTACTGTTTGCGACCCATGATTGGGGTCTCGGCCACGCGACCCGCGATCTGGTGCTCATGCGCGGGCTGCTGAGGGAGGGCCACCAGCTTACGGTCCTCTCCTACGGGAGGGCCCTGCGGCTGCTCAGGGAGGAGCTCGGGGCGGCCTGCGAATACATTGCGCTGCGGGACATCCCCAAGCCACTCGGCCGGCGCGCCTTTTGGTTCTATGTCCGGATGAGCCTCGCCCTGCCGGTGGTGTTCTACACCTTCCGCCGGGAACGGCTACTGGTGCAGCGGATCAATCAATCAACACCGTTCGACCGCATCGTTTCGGATAGCCGATTCGGCGTCTGGTCTCCGGAGGTACCGACCTTCCACCTGTTTCACTCGTTGCGACAGATCATCCCCGGCCGCCCCCGGGGGCTGGAGAGACTTGTGGAATGCTCCCAGCGCCGGATGCTGTCCGGGGCCACCAGGATCCTGATTCCTGATGCGCCCACGAACGGCCTGGCAGGTGATCTCTGCCACGACACCGCCTGCAACTGGCAAGACCGGCTGGAATACATCGGGATCCTCTCCAGCGTCCGGCGACGGCCGCTGCCCCAGAACATCGACTACTTCATCAGCATCTCGGGTGCCGAGCCCCAACGAACCATCTTCGAGCAGCTCGTGCTTCAGCAGGTGGGGCACATGGAAGGCCGGATCGTGGTTGCCCTGGGCCGCCCGGACGCAACGCCAACCATCCGCGACGACGGCCGCATTGCCATCCACAGCTACATGAACCGCGCCCAGCAGGAGGAGATGATGAATCGCGCCGCGCTGGTGGTGACGCGGTCCGGTTACACGACCCTCATGGAGCTGGCCGAGCTTCGGAAGAAGGCGTTGCTGATTCCAACCGTCGGCCAGAGCGAGCAAGAGTATCTGGCCCATTACCACGAGTCCCGGGGCCAGCTCCACGGCGTTCGCCAGGCGGACCTGGATCTTCGCCGGGACGCTTGCGTCGCCGCCTCCTACCGGGGATTGCCCGAAATGGCCCCCACCGACGAGTCGGTCCGGCGCTTTCTGCGCGCCCTGAGCCGACCCGACCACCCAGCCCGGGTCACCCCCATCA